>NZ_JAEMQB010000006.1:0-23725 GCF_022759015.1 Tibeticola sp.
AGACGGTCCTCGTGGTTGCGCCCAAGGACCCGGCACAGCAGCGGCCGCCGATCCTGATCCCGTTCGTCTCTGCATTCGTCGATGACGTGGATTTGGGCCAACGGGTCATCGCCGTCGACTGGCAGCCCGACTACTGAGAGGCTGATTCGGGGCCGCGCCCACCCAGGCCTAGCGGCCCTCACTTTCCATCCCGTGCGCTTCGACATCATCACCCTGTTTCCGGAACTGTTCGGCCCGTTTCTCACTTCGGGGGTGACGCGCCGTGCTTACCAGGATGGGCGGGTGGACGTGCATCTGTGGAATCCGCGCGACTACGGGGAAGGGAACTACCGCCGGGTCGATGATCGCCCCTTCGGCGGGGGGCCGGGTATGGTGTTGATGGCCGAGCCGCTGTATTTGACGCTTGAAGCCATCCGGGCTGCGCGCCAAGACCGCGTTCCGGCGCCGCTGGTTTTGTTCTCGCCCATCGGCGAGGCGATCACGCAGGCGGTGGTCAACCACTGGGCGGCTGGGGAGGGCGCGATTCTTTTGTGTGGACGCTACGAGGGCGTTGACCAGCGTTTCATCGATGCCTACGTCGATGTCCAACTCAGCCTGGGGGACTTCGTTCTTTCCGGCGGCGAGATCCCGGCGATGGCCCTGCTCGACGCGGTTGCGCGCTTGCAGCCTGGCGTTCTCGGTGACGCAAACAGCAGCCTCCAAGATAGCTTCAATCCGGCGCTGGACGGGCTGCTGGACTGTCCGCATTACACCCGCCCGGAACATTGGCGGGGACGCTCGGTCCCGCCGGAACTCCTCGGAGGCAATCATGCCCAAATCGAGCGATGGCGGCGTGAGCAGCGGCTGTCCATCACCGCACGTGCGCGTCCAGACCTGATTGAGCGAGCGCGTGCGTCTGGTGCACTGAGCGCCGACGACGAGCATGTGCTTCGGCGCGCAGCTCCAGGTCAATCGCCAACGGAGCTATAATCACGGGCTTCGATCCTCTGCCCGGCCGCGGTTTGAAGTGGGCCCCGCGGCCCCTGTCGACTTTTGGTTTCGACATCCGCCTTTTGTGTAGCGCGGGCATGATCGTCTGAAGGTGTAAACATGAACTTGATTCAGACGCTCGAGCAGGAAGAAATTGCTCGCCTCGGCAAAAATATTCCCGAATTTGGTCCCGGTGATACCGTGATCGTCAATGTGAACGTGGTCGAAGGCTCGCGCAAGCGTGTCCAGGCATACGAAGGCGTGGTCATCGCCAAGCGTAATCGAGGCCTCAACAGCGCTTTTACCGTGCGCAAGATTTCGAGCGGTGAAGGGGTGGAGCGGACCTTCCAGACCTACAGCCCCTTGATCGCCAGCATCGAAGTCAAGCGCCGCGGTGATGTGCGTCGCGCGAAGCTCTACTACTTGCGTGACCGCAGCGGTAAGTCGGCGCGCATCAAGGAAAAGCTGCCCAATCGTGCGAAGGCGGCGCCCGCAGCCTGATCTGCGCACCTGTGAACGTGACTCGAGCCGCTCAGGCCTATCCTGAGCGGCTTTTTTGTCTCTATTTGGCCTAATCATGCGGGAGTCGCGTGCCATTCGTCGGCCGCCGCCCTCGTTCAACCCGCGGGAGGTCCCGGTCATCGGGGTCGATGCGCACCTTCCGCGCGTTGATCCGGCTGAATTGACCCTGGACCGGCTGCGCCGGCGATTCCAATCACCGCCCACCTGGGTCCCGGAATTGCGGGCCGAGCCACAGTGGCTACCCGGCAGCTTGAAGCCGGCAGCGGTCCTGATCCCGCTGTTGGCGTCACGGGGCAGGGACGCTCCCGTTCATGTGCTCCTGACCGAGCGGGCGGGGCATCTTTCGAGCCATGCAGGTCAGATCGCCTTTCCCGGTGGACGGATCGATGAGGGCGACGCCGACCCCATCATGGCAGCGCTGCGGGAGGCGCAGGAGGAAGTGGGTCTGGATCCCACCCGGGTCGAGGCGCTGGGTTTGATGCCGACCTATACGACGGGCAGCGGCTATCTGGTGACGCCTGTCGTGGGATTGGTCGATCCATCGGCGCCACTGCGCGCAAACTCCAGTGAAGTCAGCGACATTTTTGAAGTTCCCCTCGATTTCCTGATGAATCCCCAGCACCATCAAAGGCACTCCGTGGCTTGGCAGGGTGCGCAGCGCGAGTGGTTTTCGATGCCCTATCTTGATCGGAGTACGCAGCCGCCGCGCGAGCGGTTCATTTGGGGCGCCACGGCGGGCATGCTGCGCAATCTTTATCGGATGTTGTCGGCCCCTCGGTGAGGGATACGGCCCGCCTATCATTCATCCTCATGAATCTGATTGCAATCGTCCTGGCGCTGTTGTTGGAACAGGTTCGTCCGGTTTCCGAGGGGAACCCAATGGACCGCTGGATCGATCGTTGGTTCGAATGGGCTCGATGCAATTTCGACGCCGGCCAACATCACCATGGCTGGTTGGCCTGGGGTGCTGCGGTCGTCGTTCCGGCTGCGTTCGTGCTGAGCGTTCATCTCGGGGCGCAGGCGGTCGCGGGCTGGCCGCTGGCGTTGTTGTGGCATGTGGCGGTGCTGTACACAACGCTGGGGTTTCGGCGCTTCAGTCATCGTTTCGCCGAAGTGCGCGAGGCGCTCGAGGCCGATGACCTGGCACGGGCGCGGCAGGTGCTGGCGCAATGGCGCGGTGAACCCTCGCCGGAAGACACGACCGAACTGATACGCGCCTTGATTCGGCAGGCCTTGATCGATGGGCACCGACACATGTTCGGCGTGCTTTTTTGGTATGTCGTCGTCGCAGCGCTCGGTGGCGGTCCTGCAGGGGCGGTTTTCTATCGTTTGTCAGATCGCTTGAGGGATGGCTTGAAACGCCGCGGTGGTGAGGTGGTGGTCGAAAGTGCTTCCCTGATGCGAGTGGCGGGTCAGGCCTGGATTTGGTTGGATGCGGTGCCGTCTCGGGTCACGGCGCTTTGGTTCGCCATGGTGGGCAGTTTCGAGGACGCCATCGAGGTCTGGCGCGGGCTTTCCGAGGATTGGGGGGAGGGCTCGAGCGACCGGCTCATCGTTGCGGCGGGTTCCGGCGCGCTCAACCTGGATCTCGGTGCGGCAAAAAAGGAAGAGGGTCCGGAGCAAAGCCCGGCGCAGGGGGCGGGCGAGTTCCCCCGTGGCTGGGCCATGCCGGAGGTCGGGCATTTACCGCAGGTCGTGGGTTTGCTCTGGCGATCGGTCGTCCTTTGGCTTTTGGTGCTGGCGCTCTTGGCGCTCGGGCGGCTGTTTGGATGAGACCGGGCGGCCCGCTCGCTCGGGTGACCGCTCTCTGGTCGCGAGATGCCCCCTAAAAACAGCGCGCCTATTGCCAATCGGCTGGACGCCCGCCCCGGGCGTACTCGCGCGCCTTGCTGCACTCCGCAAACAGGGTTTGGTAGATCCGGTAGCGTTGCGGGGCAATTCCTTCTGGCCCGGGGGCGCCGACGGCTGCGATGACGGCGCAATCGGGTTCGTGGAGGTGGGTGCAGTTGTGAAACCTGCAGTGGCCGATATGGCGCCGCAGGTCGGGCATGAGGCTTGCGAGCGCCAACGCTTCGATGTGCTGCAGCCCGAATTCTTGGAAGCCGGGTGAATCGATCACCGCGCTGTTTCGGGTCCGGTCCAGCCAGTACCAGGTCGTTCGCGTCGTGGTGTGCTTGCCGGAATTCAGGGCCTGCGAGATTTCCTGGGTCTCGGCTTGAGCGTGGGGGACGAGCCGGTTGATCAGGGAGCTCTTGCCCGCGCCCGAGGGGCCAAGAACGAGTGTGGCCTTTCCCGTCAATAACGATCGGATGCTGTCGAGTTCGCCCGCCTCACGCGCTTGAAGCGAAAAGCCAAGGAGGGTGTAGCCCATCTGGGGATAAGGCGCGAGCCGGGCCATCGCTTTGGCGTGCGCTGGTCCCAGGTCCCGCTTGTTCACCGCAATGACGGCTGGAATCTGCTCCGCCTCGGCGGCGATGAGCACCCGCGCCAACTGCTCCTCAGAGAAATCCGGCTCAGCGGCAACCAACAGCAAGATCTGATCGATGTTCGCTGCGAAAACCTTCGTACGGACGGCATCGCGGCGAAGCAGGCAATTGCGCCGCGGCAGCACCGACTCGATGACCGCCGCGTCACCGCTGGCCGACCACTGAACTCGGTCGCCAACGACAGCGACCATTTTTTTACCTCGGGGATGAGCCATCCAACGATGGCCCTCATCGGTCTCGATCAAATAATGCCGTCCATAGCTCGCAATGACGCGGGCCGCGTTCCCTTGAGTGCCGGTGTTGGGTTTCATTCCGCACGCAGGCGCATCAGCCGCTCAGAAGCGGGGGGATGGGAATAGAAAAAACGCGCGTACAAAGGATCTGGAGTCAGTGTCGAGGCGTTGTCTCGGAACAGTTTGAGCAGCGCACGTTCCAGGGCACCCGCGGGGGCGCATTTCGTGGCAAAGGCATCCGCCTCGAACTCCTGGCGGCGAGACCATCCCGACAGGACAGGTGCGAGCAAGGTTGTCACGTGCGGGAGGACGAGGATGAACAGCGTCAATGCGAGCGCGTTGCTGGGAGCGTCGATGCCCCAGGCAATGTTCGGGGTCACGCCCAGGCCCGTGTAGAACCAGGTTTGCTTGATGAGCCAGCCGAGCAAGGCAAAGCCCCCGAAACTCAGAACGGCGAGCAGCGCCAATCGCTGCAGGATGTGGTGATGGGCGTTGTGCCCCAGCTCATGGGCAATGACGGCTTCGACTTCCTCGGGCTCCAATTGTTGCAACAGCGTGTCGTAAAGAACGACGCGCTTGGTTCGGCCGAAGCCCGTGAAGTAGGCATTGCCGTGGCCGCTTCGGCGGCTGCTGTCCATCACGAAGAGTCCCGATGTCCGGTACCCACAGCGCTGCAGCAGTCGCTCGAGACCCTGCTTGAGTGGGCCATCGGGTAGCGGAAGGAAACGGTTGAACAGGGGGGCGATGAGCACCGGGTAGGCCCACAACAGAAGCAGATTGAGCGACATCCATCCGGCCCAAGTCCACAGCCACCACGAACGGCCCGTTTCCCGCATCAGCCAAAGAAAGCCCAGGGCCACGGGCAGGCCGATGAGGGCGCTGACGAGCGCGCTTCGCGCGACATCTGCCAACCAGAGCCGTGGGCTGGTTCGGTTGAAGCCAAACCGGCTTTCGATCCCAAAGGTCTTATAGAGCGCGAACGGCAATTCCAGGATGACGTTGATGGTCACGAATGCCGTCAGCACGAGCAACTCCTGAAGCAAGCCGGCGCCCACGGCGCGCAACAGGGCCAGGTTGAGTTGCTCGAGCCCCCCCAGCAGCGTCCATCCGAGGGCGAGCGCCATGCTCCATGCGGTCTCCAGCATTCCGAGGCGGGTCTTGGCGATCGTGTAGTCTGCTGCCCGCTGATGCGCATCGAGCGGCACCTTCGCTGCGAAGGCGGGCGGGACGCTCGAGCGATGCGCAGCGACATGCCGGATCTGTCGAGCGGCCAACCACTGCTGGAGTATGAACGAGGCGGCGAGCAATCCGCAAAAAAAGAGGCTCCAAAGATCGGACGCGGAGAGACTGGCGCTGGAATTCATGCATGGAGTTTAGGGCAACGGAACCAGTCCCTCGTGCGCCGCGCATCCCGGTAGCACGAGGCGCCGGCCGCCATTTTTGGGATCACCGGTTTTCCGAAGCGCTCTCGATGCCGCTGATTTCCAGCGACAATTCGTCGTATGAACGTTCAATTTGAAACTGCGCCGGCTCCGGAGCGCTTGATGAAGTCAGACCTCAATTTGGTCTGGGTCGATTGTGAAATGACCGGGCTCGATCCCGAGACCGAGCGCCTCATCGAGATCGCCGTCGTCGTGACGGGCCCTCACCTCGAGCCGCGCATCGAAGGACCGGTGTTGGTCATTCATCAGGATGACGCCGTGCTTGACCGAATGGATGCCTGGAACAAGGGCACGCATGGGCGCAGCGGCTTGATCGACAAGGTCCGGGCATCGACCATCACCGAAGCGCAGGCCGAAGACATCTTGCTCGAGTTTTTAGCGGCTTATGTACCCAAGGGGGTCGCGCCGATGTGTGGGAATTCGATTGGGCAGGATCGGCGGTTTTTGGCGCGGTACATGCCTCGTCTGGAGGCTTTTTTCCACTACCGCAACGTCGATGTCAGTTCGCTCAAGGAGCTGGCGAAGCGCTGGCGACCGGAGGTCTGCGCCTCGTTCAAGAAGCAGCAAAAGCACACGGCGCTGGCCGATGTCCATGAGTCGATTGATGAACTCGCCCATTACCGCACGCACTTCCTTCGGGTGGGTGAGGCAGCCGCGCCATCGGCCGCGGCCTGAAGTTGCCGACGCGTTTGTGTTATAGTTCGCTTGAACCTGGCCTCCTGGGCCAGGTTTTTTGTTTGCATCTCCCTTCACACACTCGGGGCTCCCATGCGGGGCTGCCGTTCTGGTCAGGCTTCTGGAGCCATTGTGTATTCCCCGTTCACGGGGGATCGCAGCGATCGGGTTTCGTTTGATGGTTGATGTTTTTTAACCATTGACGAGGCCATGCCGTCCCCTATCGGGTACGGCTGCCGCGTGTTGTGAAAAATCATGATTCAACAGAATGACATTTTGGGCGCCCCTGCGCCCCTCGGCTCGACGTTTGCGAGCGAAGCCGACACGATTTCCCCCCCGAATGGCTTTGAGCGCTTGGGCCTGGCTGCCGAACTGGTGCGCGCCGTGGCTGACCTCGGCTACACCGAGCCGACGGTCGTCCAGCAACAAACGATCAGCCGCGCTTTGTCGAGCGAGGCGACGGGCGCCATCGATCTGATGGTTTCGAGCCAGACTGGCAGCGGTAAGACGGCGGCTTTCCTGCTTCCGGTGTTGCATACCTTGCTGGCGGTGAAGGCGCAGCAACGGGAGCAAGAAGAAGCCGACTGGGCACGCCAGGTCGCTGAAGCCGCGGCGCGCGGGGAAGAGGCTCCCAAACGTCCGAAACGCAAGGACCCGACTCAGCCGCGGCATTTCAAGCCAGCGACGCCGGCCGCTTTGGTGGTTTGCCCGACGCGGGAGTTGGCTCAGCAGGTGGCCCACGATGCGATCGAGTTGGTCAAGCATTGCAAGGGAATCCGAGTCGCCAATGTTGTCGGCGGCATGCCGTACCAGATCCAGGTTGCCAAGTTGCAGGGCGCGGATCTGGTCGTGGCCACGCCCGGCCGTTTGCTCGATCTCGAGCGCTCGAAACAAATCAAACTGGATGCGGTCCGCGTGTTGGTGGTGGACGAGGCCGATCGTATGCTCGACCTCGGATTTGCCGATGATCTGGCCGAGATCAACCGTCTGACGAGTGCGCGGGAACAAACCATGATGTTCAGCGCCACATTCGCGCCGCGGATTCAGCAGCTCGCGATGCGGGTGATGCACGACAACGGCGCGCATGTGCAGCGGGTCCAAGTCGACACGCCGCAAGAGCGCCATGCCAACATCGAGCAAAAGCTGTTTTGGGCCGACAGCGCCCAGCACAAGCGTCAGCTGCTGGAGCACTGGCTGCGCGACGCGTCGATCGATCAAGCCATCGTCTTTGCGAGCACCCAGGTGGAGTGCGATGCACTGGCGAATGACCTGCAGCAGGATGGGTTTTCTGCAGTCGCTCTGCACGGCGCCCTGAGCCAAGGCCTGCGCAACCGCCGGTTGATGGCATTGCGAAACGGTCAGGTTCAGATTCTCGTGGCGACCGATGTGGCGGCCCGCGGTATCGATGTTCCGACGATCACGCACGTCTTCAACTTCGGGCTTCCGATGAAGGCCGAAGACTACACCCATCGGATCGGTCGGACCGGCCGCGCAGGACGCGACGGTCTGGCGGTGACGTTCGCCGAATTCCGGGATCGTCGAAAGATTTTTGACATCGAGGCGTACAGTCGGCAGACCTTCCAGGCCGAGGTCGTCGCCGGGCTCGAGCCGACCCAGCGTGCGCCTTCCTCCTACGCCCAGCCTCGTGCGGGCCGATCGTCCTACGGTGAGCGTCCCTCACGCGATCGCAAGTTCGGGTCTGGCCCCACGGGCCGTTCCGAGCCCGCCCGTGGGGAGCGGTTCAAGCCTCGTTCTGCGCCGGGCTACGGTCCGCGGGACGACGGGCAGGTGCGGCGTCCCGAGCGTGACCAAGACCGGCGTTTTGCCTCCGAGGGGCGTGGCCGCGGCGAAGGGGGAATGGGTGCTCGCCAGGCCTCGCCGAGCGGCGATTGGAATGGACCGCGCTCGAAGGCCGGCCGCAGCTCGGGCCAGCCATTTGCATCCGAGGGCCGCGGAGGCCCACGCCGCTCCGAGTCGGCGGGGAGGCCTTATGTGCCCGCAGGCGCCGCTCCGCGCCGAACGTCGACGACCGGCAAGACCTTGAAAATCACGCGCGTCTGATCTTCGACGGCGCAAGCGAGCGCGCTCTCTCATGAGCCGCACCATCTTGGCTGGTGCGGCTTTTTTTCGTCTGCGTTACGGCGCATGAGCGTCGGCACGGCTATTGCTTATCCCCCGCTAGGACCCTCCCTTGAAGGGCGTTCGCGTCGGCTTCTTGTCGCGCGACGAGCGGAGCGTCAAGAAGTCAACGCGTCTGATGGGATCAAGCATGGCGGAATTCAATGTCGGTTCACTCCTGCTGCAGGCGGTCGGCGGCTTGGCCGTGACGGGCGGCCTGCTGTTTGCGATGGTGGTTTGGCTGCGACGTTTGCAGGAACGCACCGGTTCGGCGGCGGCGAAGATCCGCTTGGTGGGCCAGTTGGCGTTGTCTGCGCGGGATCGGCTCCAGGTCGTCGAGGTGGCGGGTGAGCATTTGCTGATCGGGGTGGGCGGCACGCAGGGGCCGACGCTGCTGCGGGTGCTGCCCGCGCCTGAAGCGACCGATCCGGGGTCTGCGCCCGTGCCCGCGGAGTCATTCGCCCAGCGTTTGGGGGATGCGATGCGCCTGCGCCAGCGGGAGGTTCAGTAATGATGGGGCGAAACAAGTCCGTCTGGGTTGCGCTGTTGCTGCTCGGGTTGCCGTGGCTGGCGATGGCGCAGGGTCTACCGGCCGTGACCGCGCAGCCCGTCGTCGGCGGCGGGACCCAATACACGCTCAGCCTGCAGACGCTGATCTTCATGACGGCGCTGACGTTTTTGCCGGCGCTGATTTTGATGATGACCGCGTTCACCCGGATCGTCATCGTTCTGTCTCTGCTCAAGCAAGCCCTGGGAACGACGACGGTACCGCCGGCCCAGGTCATCGTCGGCCTGTCGCTGTTTCTGACCCTCTTCGTCATGTCGCCGGTTCTGAAGCAAGTCAACGACAACGCCGTCGCTCCGCTTCTGGACAACAAGATCACGATGACTCAGGCACTGCAAGCCGGGTCCGAGCCGCTCAAGTCCTTCATGTTGACGCAGACCCGGCAGGAAGAGCTGGCGCTGTTCGTGAAACTGTCGGGCCAGCCAGCGATCGAGAAGCCGGCGGATACGCCTTTGTCGCTGTTGATCCCGGCTTTCGTCACGTCGGAGCTGAAGACGGCGTTCCAGATCGGGTTCATCGTGTTCATTCCCTTCCTGATCATCGACATGGTCGTGGCCGCCGTGCTGATGTCGATGGGGATGATGATGTTGTCGCCCGTGACGGTGTCTTTCCCGCTCAAGCTGATGTTGTTCGTCCTGGTGGGCGGGTGGGACCTCGTCATCGGGTCCTTGGTTCAAAGCTTCGTTCGCTAAAAAGGCACACGCCATGAGTGCAGAGACGATCACCACCCTGGGCCAGCAGGCTGTTTGGGTCACTTTTCTTCTGGCGGCGCCCTTGTTGGGCGCGGCGCTCTTCGTCGGGCTTTTGGTGAGCCTGTTTCAGGCGGCGACGCAGCTCAACGAGATGACGCTGAGTTTCGTGCCCAAGGTCCTGGCCATGGGGCTCGCCGGCATCGTGGCGGGGCCTTGGATGCTGCGGGTGTTGATGGACTTCACCATCCGCCTGTTCCAGGCCATTCCGCAAATGGTCGGGTGAGTCGAGGCCGCCATGTTGAGCTTCGAGACGGCACAGGTGTACGCGTGGATCGGCGCTTTTTTCTGGCCGTTCCTGCGGATCCTGTCGCTGTTGATGGCCGCGCCCCTGTTTTCTGCACGTCAAATTCCGACTCGGGTCCGTGTTGCTTTCGCTGTCGTGCTGACCGTGGCCTTGGCGCCGGCGTTGCCGCCCATGCCTCCGGTGGCGTTCGATGCGACCGGATGGCTGATGGTCGTACAGCAGCTGCAGATCGGTCTCGTGATGGGTTTGGCGGTCACGCTGATGTTGAGCGTGGTGCAACTCGCCGGCAGCATCGTGGGGCTGCAAATGGGCTTGGGGTTTTCAACCCTGCTCGACCCAGCGCAGGGAACCCAGGTTGCCAGTCTGGCGGTCTTCTTGAACGTGCTCGCGCTGCTCCTGTTCACGGCGCTCAATGGGCACCTGATGATGCTGGCGGTGCTCGCGCGCAGCTTCACGCTGGTACCGGTCGGGACCGGGCCGTTGCTCGGGTCTGGCGCTTGGCAGATGCTCGCTGCCCAGGGCGGGACTTTGTTTGCGTTGGCGCTGGCTTTCTCGGCGCCTGTCTTGGGGACTTTGATCATCGCGAACCTGGGGCTCGCGGTCTTGTCGAAGCTCGCGCCGCAGCTCAATCTGTTCAACCTCGGGTTTCCGATCTTCTTTGTCCTGGGCTTGCTGGCCCTCTATTTCGCGATGCCGAGCCTCGAGACGGTCGTTCGGGGCTTGGTCGAACGGGGGCTCGACCTGGCGCAGGCGGTCATGATGGCCGGTGGTGCTTCAGAGCATGGAACCTAGGGCAACGCTGAATCAGTTCCCGCGATGGCGCGCGCCCGGCCGCGGGATGGGATGCGAGGCGCAAACCGCAGCCATAGCCGAAGCTATGGCGAGGATTTGCAACGAAGCAGACCGCCCGCAGCCGGGATGCGCGACGCGCGAGGGACTTGTTCAGCGTTGCCCTAAATCCGGCAGTGGACCGCGTTGAACTGAATGTAAGGTGTTGATGTTTGAACCGTTTTTGATGCAAAAGCCGTTCACCGCTTGGGTGAGCGCTGCGCACCCGCCCGGGCGCGCCCAACGGTCGGATTGAGGTTGAAACATGGCTGACGATTCTGCCCAGGAACGCGAATTACCGGCCTCACAGAAGCGCCTCGAGCAGGCGCGTGAAAAAGGCCAGGTTCCGCGCTCGCGCGACCTTTCCTCGAGTTTGCTGCTGCTGGCGGCGGCCGCCGGGCTTTGGGTTTGGGGGTCGAGCGTCTACGGGGCCTTTGCCCATCTGCTGCTGGGGGGGCTGGCCATTCCGGCCGAGGCATCGCGGGATACGGGCGCGATGATGGCCTTTGTGGGGCAGATGGCCGTCGCCGGGGTGGGCATCCTGCTGCCGATGCTGGCGATTGGTTTGGTGGCGAGCCTGGCCGGCGGGCTGGCGATGGGGGGCTGGATTTTCAGCGTTCAGGCGTTTGCGCCACAGTTTTCGCGGCTCAATCCCGTCGAAGGGTTCGGGCGAATTTTTTCGGGTAAGGGGGCGATGGAGCTGCTGAAGGCCACGCTCAAGGCACTGGTGGTCGGCGCGGTGGCTGCCTGGGTTTTGTGGTCGGAGAAGGGAGAGCTGGCCCTTTTGTTGCAGCTCGCGCCGCAAGAGTCGATCAAATCCATGGCGGTCCTGTGTGGCAGGGCGTTCATGTGGCTTGCGGCAGCAACCCTGCTGATTGCTTCGGTGGATGTGCCGTGGCAGCTCTACCAGCACTTCAGCCGGCTGCGGATGAGTCGGCAGGAGCTACAGGATGAAAGCCGCGAAAGCGAGGGCAATCCGCAGATCAAGCAACGCATTCGGGCGCTGCAGCGCGAGCGTGCGCGGCGCCGCATGATGGCGGCGGTGCCGAAAGCCGATGTCGTCGTGACCAACCCGACCCATTTTGCCGTGGCGCTGGCGTATGACCAGGGTTCGGCGCGGGCGCCGATCATCGTTGCAATGGGCAGCGATCGCGTGGCCCAGCGCATCCGGGAGATTGCCCGGGAGGCTGCCGTACCCATCGTGGAGGCGCCGCCACTGGCGCGTGCCCTGTATCGCTACGGCGAACTCGAGCAGGAAATTCCCGCTGCGCTCTACAACGCCGTGGCCTTGCTGCTGGCCTATGTGTACCAATTGCGGCTCGCCCCGGCCGCCGTTGAACTGCCGCAGGAGTGGCCGATTCCTTCTGACCTCGATACCAGTGCGGACGCGATGCCGCAACACTGACCATGGCTAGCGCAACCCCCCTCCCCAAACCCCAGGCCCGAGTGCTCGACGGACTGCGTCGGATCGGCAGCAGCATCGACTGGAAGCTCGTTGCGGCGCCGATCCTGGTGATGCTGATCCTCACCATGCTCGTGGTGCCGCTGCCCACGTTTCTGTTGGACGTTTTTTTCACGTTCAACATCTCCGTTTCGCTCGTCATCCTGTTGGTGACGCTCTATCTCAAACGGCCGTTGGACTTTGCGGCATTTCCAACCGTCATCCTCTTGACGACGCTGCTTCGGCTTTCGCTCAACGTGGCAGCGGCGCGGGTGATTCTGTTGCACGGACAAGGGGGCACGGCCGCGGCTGGCCAGGTCATCGAGTCTTTTGGCGAGTTTGTGATCGGCGGCAATTACGCGGTCGGCATCATCATCTTTGCCATCCTCGTAGTCATCAACTTCGTCGTGATCACCAAGGGCGCTGGGCGCATTGCCGAGGTGTCCGCGCGCTTCACCCTGGATGCGATGCCGGGCAAACAGATGGCGATCGATGCCGACCTCAATGCCGGCTTGATCGATCAAGAGGAGGCGCGCAAGCGCCGCGCCGAAATCGCCCAGGAAGCCGACTTCTTCGGCGCTATGGACGGTGCGAGCAAGTTCGTGCGCGGCGATGCGATTGCCGCCATCCTGATCTTGTTCATCGACCTGCTGGGGGGCTTGGTCATCGGTGTGCTGATGCACGGACTGAGTGTGGGTGAGGCGGCGCAAACCTATACCTTGTTGTCGATCGGCGATGCACTGGTGGCGCAAATTCCCTCCTTGATGGTGTCGATTGCGGCCGGCATCGTCATCAGCAACGTCTCGACTGGGCAGGATGTGGGCGGGCAGTTGGTGAGCCAGCTGTTTGGCCATAAGCATGTTTTGGCGATTGGGGCCGGGATTCTCGGGCTGGTCGGTCTGGTGCCGGGCATGCCGCATCTGTCTTTCCTCTTGGCGGCGGCGGTGCTCGGCGGGCTGGTCTGGCTGCGTCAGCGGCAGGAGCAGCGCTTGGCGGCCGAAGCGGCGGTCGCGCCACCGCCGCCCGTAGCGGCCGAGGCCGAGGAGGTGAGCTGGGAGCAGATCGAGCCGGTCGATCCGCTGTCGCTGGATGTGGGCTATCGGCTGATTGCGCTGGTCGATCGCAACCAGGGCGGTGAGTTGCTGGCGCGGATTCGGGGGGTGCGCAAGAAGTTTGCGCAGGAAATGGGCTTTTTGGTCTCGCCGGTTCACATTCGCGACAACCTGGAACTGCGCCCGGGTGGCTACCGTCTGAGCGTCAAGGGCGTCGAGGTCGGTTCGGGCGAGGTGTTCCCCGAGCTCTTGATGGCGATCAACCCAGGCGGGGTTTCGGCGCCGCTGTCGGGCCAAGCGACCACCGAGCCCGCGTTCGGGCTGCCTGCGGTGTGGATTGCGCCGTCGCAACGCGACCAGGCGACGGCTGCGGGCTACACGGTCGTCGACGCGAGCACCGTCATCGCGACCCATTTGCATCAAGTGCTGCAAACGCACGCGGCCGAATTGCTCGGGCGCGAGGAGGTCGAAGCCCTGCTCGCGCACCTGGCGACGCGCTCGCCCAAGCTGGTCGAGGATTTGGTGCCCAAGCTGCTTACCGCCGATCGGCTGCGCAAGGTGCTGCAGAACCTCTTGGCCGAAGGCGTGCCGATTCGGGACATGCGCACGATCGCCGAAGTTTTGGCGGAGCATGCCCCTCAAACCCAGGATGCCGACGAGTTGACGGCGCGTGTGCGTTTGGCGCTCGGTCCGTTCATCGTCCAAATGCTCTCGGGGCCAAACAAGGAGTTGGCTGCGGCGGTGCTCGATCCGCAGCTGGAGCAGATCCTGCTCAACACGCTGCGTGCCGATCCGCACAACGTGGTGTTGGAGCCAGGCTTGGCACAACGCTTGCTTCAGAAGGCAACGGAACTGATGCAAACCATGGAGGCTCAGGGCATGACCGCCGTGGTTTTGACGGGTGCGCCCCTGCGGACCTTCCTGGCCCGCATGTTGTCCCGCGCCGCGCCGCGACTGCGGGTCTTGTCGTATGCGGAAGTTCCGGATCAGAAGCAGGTGAGAATCGTTGCCACACTCGGGGCCTAAAACATGAAAATCATGCGCTACACGGGCGCGAATACGCGGGAGGTGCTCGCAAGGATCCGCGCGGAACTCGGGCCCGACGCGGTCATCCTGTCCAACCGCGAGGTGGTCGGCGGCGTCGAGTTGATGGCGGCGGTCGACTTCGACGCCCGCTACATCCAGGCCGAGGCGGCGCGGGCCGCGCAGGCGGAGGAGACCGTACGGTCGGCGCCCGCTGCCGAGCCTGCGCGCCGGCCCAGCGCTGAGACGCCGTCGTCACCGAGTGGGAGCGCAAGGCCGCGTCCGGGCTTCGCTGACCCGGCCGTGCGGGACGTGGCTCCTGAGCCTGCGGCCGTGGCGGCATCCCCCGTTGCGCCCGCCCCGAAGGCGCAGCGGCCGAGCGAGCCGCAGGCGGACGTGGCCGGCGAGCTCGAGTCGCTGCGCGCGGAGTTGCGCGACTTTCGCGGTTGGGTGCAGGAGCGGATGCTGCAGGTGTTGCCGGGTCAGGCGCCGGCATCGGCGACGGTGGCGCAACTCGAGGCTTTGGGCTTCGAGCGCGGTTTTTGTGCGCCGTTTGCCGACGGCGCGCAGGATCTGGATCGGGCACTTTCGAAGATCCTGGAACGGCTGCCGACCGGGCCGGATCTGTCGACGGGGGCGTCCGGGGTGTTTGCTTTGCTCGGTGCGACGGGCGTGGGCAAGACGACGACCGTGGCGAAGCTCGCGGCGCGGCTGGTGTTGGCGCACGGCACCCAGGCGGTGGGGCTGGTGACGACGGACACCTACCGCATCGGGGGGGTCGAGCAGCTCAAGATTTACGGGCGCATTCTGGGGGTTCCGGTCGTGGTCGCCCGCAACGCCGAGGAACTCTCCGAGCATCTGCGGGCCTTCGCTTCGCGCCGCTTCGTGTTGGTCGACACCATCGGCCTGTCGCCCAGGGATCAACGGCTCGAGGAGCAGCTGCAGTGGCTCTCGAGCTTGGGAACCCAGGTTCAGCGCCTGTTGCTGCTCACCGGCGGAATGGGGCGCGGGTTCTACGATGCGCTCTGGAGGCTCTACGGCGACCATGAGGTGGCTGGTTGCGTGCTCACCAAGCTCGACGAGACCTCGATGTTCGGCGCCGCGATCCAGTGGCTGATCGAGCAGCAGCTGCCGCTTTGGTATTACACCGATGGGCAGCGGGTTCCCGAGGACTTGCACGCGCCGTCGGTTGATAAGATGAAAGCACTGCTGCTGGCCAGTCGTCCGCAGGAGCAGGGCGGCCGCGGAGCCGGCCCGGCGAGCGTGCAGCAGCCTAAACGTCAGAGCGCATGAACACGAAGGATCAAGCAGAGGGTTTGCGGCGACTGCATCGCCGGCCGACGCGCGTCATCGCGGTGGCCAGCGGCAAGGGCGGCGTCGGCAAGACCAACGTGGTCGCCAATCTGGCGGTGGGCCTGGCGCGTCTGGGAGAGTCGGTGATGGTGTTCGACGCCGACCTGGGTCTGGGCAACATCGACATCCTGCTGGGTCTGGCGCCGCGCTTCAATTTGTCCCACGTGATTCGGGGCGAGCGCTCGCTCGAGGAGATCCTCGTGCGCGGCCCGCATGGCCTGTGGGTCTTGCCCGCCGCGAGCGGCGTGGCGAGCATGGCGGCCCTCACGCCTGCACAGCAGGCCAACCTGATCGACGCGGTCAGCCGCCTCAATGTCCCGGTGGACTATCTGCTGATCGATTGTGCGGCCGGAATCTCGGGCGATGTGCTGACCTTCAGCCGCGCTGCACAAGAGGTGGTGGTCGTGCTGTCGAACGAGCCTGCCTCGATTGCCGACGCCTACGCCCTCGTCAAGGTGCTGTCGCGGCAATATGGGCTCAAGCGTTTTCAGTTGTTGCCCAACATGGTTCGCGATGCGGCCGAGGGCAAGGCGCTGTTTGCCCGGTTCTGCAGCGTGGCCGACCGCTATCTCGACGTGTCGATTGGCCTTGCAGGCGCGATTCCGCTCGACCCCGCTCTGCGCTCAGCGGTTCGGGCGCAACGGGCGGTGATCGAGTCGGCACCGGGCAGCCCCTCGGCCAAGGCTTTTGGCGCGCTGGTCGAGCGGGTGCGCACCTGGCCCATGCCCGAAGGGGCGGGCGGTCAGTTGGCGTTTTTCATGCAGCAATGGATGCAACCCGAGCCGGCTTCGCCGGCGTCATGAGGGGCCGGGCGATGCGGCCGCGTGCATGAAAACCCAGTCCTATGCCCCAGCGGGTGCCCAGGATGAGCGCCTGCGCGAGATGCTGCCCATGGTTCGGCGGATCGCCGGACAGATGGCCGCGCAGTTGCCTTCTTCGGTGGATGTCGCCGATTTGGAGCAGGCCGGCATGATTGGGCTCTGGGATGCGCTCGAGCGGGGTCAGGAGCAGTCACCGGCGCAGTTCGCCACCTATGCCGCGGTGCGGATCCGGGGCGCGATTTACGACGAATTGCGGCGTATGGACTGGCTCCCGCGGCGTAGCCGCGCGAAAGAGCGGGGCATCCAAAAGGCGATCGAGACGCTGACGCAGCGTTTGGGCCGCCCACCGAAGGAAGAGGAAATCTCGGCCGAGCTCGGTCTTGGGCTCGAGGCGTATCGCGAGGCCTTGGCCGAGTGCAGCCTGTACCTGGTGTCGCTCGAGGATTTGGCAGCCGCCGAAGGTGAGGATTTTCTGGATCGGCATGTTTCGGGGACGCAGCCCTTGCCGGAGCAGATTCTGGCCTCGGAGGAACTGGCCCGCGATCTGGAGCAGGCGATTGCGGAGCTGCCCGAGCGTGAGCGACTGGTCCTGGCCCTCTACTACCAGGAAGACCTGCAGCTCAAGGAAGTCGGCGCCGTGCTCGGTGTGACCGAGTCCCGAGTCAGCCAGTTGATGAAGCAAGCGGTTTTGCGCCTGCGGGCGCGGCTTGCGTCGCACGGGGCGGCGGCCGTTCCGGCAGCCGGTCATTGAGGGCGAGGAACGATGGATCTTCTGAGTGTCTTGGGTCTGGTGGTGGCGGTCGGCTCGATCGTGGCCGGGCAGGTGCTCGAGGGCGGTCGCGTGGCCTCCATCGTTCAGCCGACGGCGCTGCTCATCGTCATCGGCGGCACCACGGGCGCGGTGATGCTGCAGTATCCGATGGCGACTTTTCTGCGCTCGGTGCGGATGTTGCCCTGGGTGCTGCAGCCGCCGGCGATCGACCCCGAGGCAGTGATCGGGCAAGTGTTGCGCTGGAGCACCACGGCCCGACACTCGGGCCTGCTCGCGCTCGAGGACCAAATCGAAGAACAGAACGACCCCTTGCTGCGCCGCGGTCTGCAGTTGCTCGTCGATGGCACCGAGCCGGCGAAGCTGCGGCTGACGCTCGAGCGCGAGGTTGCCGCCACCGAACATCGCGACCTGCAAGCGGCGCGTGTGCTCGAATCGGCCGGGGGCTATGCGCCGACGATCGGCATCCTCGGCGCGGTGCTCGGCCTCATCCATGTGATGGAGAACCTGGCCGACCCGAGCAAGCTCGGCTCGGGTATCGCCGTGGCCTTTGTCGCCACGATTTACGGCGTGGGCTCGGCCAATTTGTTTTTTCTGCCGGTCGCCAACAAAATGAAGGCCATCGTGCGCGAGCGTGCCGCGCTGCAGGATCTGATGGTTGAGGGACTGGTCGCCATCGCCGAAGGCGAAAACCCCCGCTTGATCGAAGACCGGCTGCGCAGCGCGATCGTTGCGTCCTAGCCGCTCGACCTGGGGCGGCAGCCATTCAAACGCGTAGCCATGGATCCACGGATGTTTTGGGCGGTGCCGATGGCACTGCTGGCGCTGGTGCTGGTGCTGGCGTTGCTGGCCTTGCGGCGGCTCGCCGCAGAGGCCCTGCGGCAGTCGGAAGAGATTGCGGCGCTCCGCCGCCGGATCGACTCGACGCCCTCCGAATCGGACAGCGCCGCGACGCCACCGGAATCTGAGTCGCTGCGCCAGGCGCAGGCTTTTCGTGAACCGGTTTGGCATCCGGAGCCCCTTGGGTCGCCGCCGACGCCGGTGCCGAGCGCTGGGCGGGTCGGTGCCGCGCCTGGGGTCGGCGTCGGGCGGGCCGAACCCAAGGCCGAAGCGGCGGCGGGAGACGCCGTGGCCGGCCCGGTGGGCGACGCCCAGGTCCCGACTGCTGGGGCTGCGTCACCCGATGCCGCTCTGCTCGAGCAGGAGATGCGTGCTTTGATGGCCCGGCTGGTCGAGCAGGGGCGCTCGGTGCGGGAGATCGCCGCGCTCGTCGGGCTCAGTGAGGCCGAAGCCGAGTTGATGGTCCGTTTGCACCAAGGCGCACGATGAGCACCGTTCCGGCCCCGACGCTGCCGCCCACGGGCATCGGTCAGAGCAACCCAAGCGCGCTCCTCAAAGCCCTGCCGCAACCGGGCTCGGAGCAGCCGGGTCTGGCCGTGCAGCCCGGCGCACGCGTGGTCGCCGAGGTCGTCGCCCTGCAAGCGCCGGGGCAATGGCTGCTGCGGCTGGGACGGGGCTTGTTTACGGCGGCGGTGCCGGGCGCCTACACGCCGGGGCAGAAGCTCGACTTGGTGGTGCTGTCCGAGCGCGGGGGGCCTGAACCGGGCGTTTCGGTTCAGGTGCCTGGGCGTTCCGCGTCGGGCGCGGCTGTGGCAACGGCGCCGCTGACGGTGTTTCTGGCCCGCGTCTCAGACGAGGCGGGGGCGTACGGCAGCCCCGATGGCGCGCGGCTTTCTGAGACGGGGCGGTGGATTTCACGCTTGGCGCAGGGCTCGGACGGCGCCGCCGCGCTGCGCGACCCCCAGCCCATCGTCCCGCAGGGTGCGTTGCCGGACCGCTCGGCCTTGGCGGCGGCGCTCGCGCAGCGCATCGAACGCAGTGGCCTCTTCTACGAAAGCCACTTACTCGCCTGGTTCCAGGGGCAGCAGCCCACGGCAGCCTTGCGGCTCGAACCTCAGGCGGCGTTTGCCAGCAGCGCGGCCGAGCCACCAGCAACGCCGCAAGAGGCCTCCGGCGCAGCGCTTCAAAGCTTCAAAAATGAGAGCAATGAAGCGTCATTTGACGCCGGCGTCCCGGCCAAAATGCTTGAAAAAGGCCAAGCGCAGGGCGTCGAGGAAGGCCAGCGGGACGCCGGCAGCCCCGACACCCGTGCCGCCACCCGCGCCGCCACCCGCGCCGACCTGGCTGCGGGCGCGGCCCGGGCGGACGCGGACGCCCGCGAAACGCTCGCGCCGACGGCCGCGCGGGTGGCGGTCGAGTCGTATCGGGCGATCCAGGCGCAGCTTCATGTCGATACCGCTTGGCAGGTGCCGCAAGGGCTGCACGGAACGGTGCAGCAGCAACTGGCCCTGCTCGCGCAGCCGGCGCTCGAGTGGTCGGGATGGGCTTGGCCGGGGCAGCCGATGCGATGGCGCATCGAGCGCGACCAGGGCCGCGCACCCGGCGGCGGCGAGGCGGAGGCGTCATCGGGCTGGCAGACCCTGCTCGAGCTCGAGCTTCCAACGCTCGGGCCGGTGCAGGCGTGGCTGCGGCTGGGGCCACAGCGTCAACTGGCGATCCGCGTCGAGCACGCCCCGGCGGCAGCGGACCGGCTCGAAGCCCATCGGGCAGAGCTCAGTGCGGCATTGGCTGCGTTGGGACTGAGGGTGGATGCGGTCGAGTTGATTGCGCGTGCCGTCGAGTCGCGCGAGGGCCCGGTCGATGGCGGCGGATGAACCCGAGCCGCGTCGGCCGCCGCAGGCCGTCGCGCTGGCGTACGAGGAGGGGGCGGACCGTGCGCCGCGGGTGGTGGCCAAAGGGCAGGGCTACCTGGCTGAAGCCATCATTGCCCGCGCCCGGGAAGCGGGGGTGTATGTGCACCGCTCGCCGCAGCTGCTGCAGCTGCTCATGCAGGTCGATCTCGATAGCCAGATCCCCCCGGAGCTGTACCAGGCGGTCGCCGAATTGCTCGCCTGGCTGTGGCGGCTCGAGCACGAGGACGCGGCGGAGGCTTCCACACCACCGTGATGTCGCCGTCATGCATCCATGATGCGCAGCGGCGACAATAGAAGCAACGACCGCTCGCTTCCTCGCCATGGACCAACCCACGATCAACGTCGCTGAAATCGCGCGGCAGACGCTGCGGCAGCTTGCCAGCCGCGGCTTGCCCCCGACGCCGGAAAACTATGCGGCCCTCTTTGCCGAGCTCTCCGGCAGCCGCCCCGAGCACGCCGTATCGCGCGCGCCTCGTGACCGGACCTCTGAGGCAGCAGCGCCCGCCGGCCTGGAACTGGGTCGGCTGGTGCTCGACCTGCTCCATGAGTGGGAGCGATCCCAAGCGGGTCTGAGCCAGCTGCACAAGCGGCAGGCGTTGGCGAATTTGGCCGCCAAAGCCCCGGCGATGGAGGTGTTGCCTTGGCTCGCGAGCCTGGCCGACCTCGTGCAGCATTGGGCCGCCTTGCCGGCGCGCCAGCCGCTCTCTGGGGCAGAGCCCTCGGAGCCCGCGCCGCTCGATGCGGCCGAAGGCGGTGCGGCGGGCGCGTGGCGACGCCTCTGGACGCAAAGCCTGCGCTATGGCCTGCTGCCGTACTGCCGGGACGAATCGATCAAGGCGCGCGCCCGCGAACTGCTCGCGGCTTCGGAGGATGGCTCTGCCGATTTGGACGCGCTGACCGCCCAGGCGCGTGAGCTTTGGATCCATTGGGAGCGGGTGCAGGAAGAAACCGCGTCCGTGGTCGAGGGGCTCATGGGGCTCGTCGACCTCATGCTCGATCATCTGGTCGACTGGCTCGGGCCCGACGACCGCGTGGCGGCGCAGGTTCAGCTCATCCACGGGCTGCTGCACGAAGCGCTCAACCCCGAGCACATCGACCGCGCTCGTGAGGTGTTCAAGGAGCTCGTCTATCAGCAGGGCGTCGCGAAGAAGAGCGGCGACGATGCGCGGGAGGCGGCCAAGGCGCTCATCAGCCTCGTCGTGCGCAGCCTTGCCGAGTTTGCCGACCAAAGCGCGCGCACCAATGAAAGCTTGGCTCAAGACCTCGCTCGGCTCGAGCGGAGCGAAGATTGGGACGAGATCCGCAGCATCGTCCAAGACGTGTTGCTGCGCGGTCGTGAACTGCACAGCGGCAGCGCGGCGCTCGGGGCCCAGCTCGAGCAGGCGCGCCAGGAAGCCGCAGCCGCGCAAGCACGCATCGAGGCGCTGGAGCAGGAACTGCAGCAAGCCAGCGTCAAGCTGCAGGAAGACCCACTGACCGGCGCGCTCAACCGCCGCGGGCTCGATCAGGCCTTCGCGCGCGAGACGGCGCGGGCGGCCCGGTCGGGTGCGCCGCTCTCGGTGGCGCTGCTCGATCTCGATCACTTCAAGGCGATCAACGACCACTACGGCCACGACTTTGGCGATCAAGTTTTGCGCGCCTTGGTGGAACTGTCCCGGCGGCTGATGCGCCCGACCGACCTGATCGCGCGGATCGGCGGGGAGGAATTCCTCATTCTCCTGCCCGACGCCGACGCCGCGCGCGCGCATCGGGCCTTGAGCCGACTGCTGCAGGCTTTTCGCACCCAACGCCTGACCGATCCGGGCACCGGCCGCCGCGTGGAAGTCAGCTTCAGCGCCGGCGTTGCCGAGTGGTGTGTGGGCGAATCCTTCACCCACCTCTATCGTCGCGTCGATGCCGCCTTGCTGCGCGCCAAAGCCGCCGGGCGTCAGCGCGTCGAACTGGCCGAGCCCTGCGGGGGGTAAGGCTAGGCTGAGCGTTCATGCGCCCGTTCGCGCTGGCGCAGCACCCAATCGTGGGCGACGCGGCCCAGAGCGGTTAGCGGCGTCAGCCGCTCCGGGGTGAGCGAGAACTGGCCGAGCCAGGCGCTCACCGCGTCGGCGTCCATCGGCCGCGCGAGGCCATAGCCTTGGCCGGCGTCGGCTCCGAGGATGGCGGCGGCTTCGATCAGGTCGGGCGTCTCGAGGCCCTCGACCACCACCCACAAGCCCAGGTTGTGGGCGAGTTGAATCAAGGCGCCGATGAAACCCAGTGCGCGCGCCGGGTCGCGATGCGCCTCGCGCACCAAGCCTTGGTCGATCTTGACGGTGTGAAACGGCAAGGTGCGCAGCCGAACCAGGCTGGAATAACCGCTGCCCAGGTCGTCCATGGCGAGCCGCACGCCGGTGGCGGCGAGTTGGGCCACGGCTTCGTCTCGTCCGGCGGCATCGTCGAATTCCGCGTCCTCGAGCAGTTCGATCAGCAGCCGCTCGGCCTCCACCCCGTGCTGCGCGAGAGCCGAGCTCACCCAATCGGGGCACTCGGGCAACAGCAGCACCTCGACCGGCAGGTTGACGCTCAGCTTGAGGGTGTGCCCTTCGCGCTGCCAGGCCGCCACGCGCGCGAGGGCCAGCTCGAGTCCATGCCGGAACAGCCGCACCAGTTCGGCGCGCCCGAGCCAGGGCAGGAAGCGGCCGGGCGGCAGCACGCTGCCGTCGGCCAGCCGCAGCCGGGCCAGCGCCTCCATTTGGTAGGGCAGTCCGGTGCGCAGGTCGACGATGGGCTGCATCTGCATCACGAGGCCGCTGCCAAAGAGCGCGGTGCGCCAATGGCGACGCTCGTCGACCGGCACCGGGTCGAGCGTGCGCGCGGGCTCTTGCCGACGGTTCCAGCCGCGCGCGAGCGTCTGCCCGAGGCGCTCGATGAAGCTGCGTGCGACCGGGTTTTCGAACATGCCGGGGTAGGCGCCGTAGAGCGCCAACACCCCCGTGATGCGTCCGCTCGGATCGGAAAGCGGAACCGCCGCGGCACTGCGAATGCCGACGTCAAGCAAGGCGTCCCGCCAAGGGGACTGGGCCCCGTCCTTGGCGACGCTCGCGAGCGTGACCGTGCGCTCGGTCATCCAAGCGGTGGACACCAGGGCTTCATAGCCTGGGTCGCCCTCATGCAGGCTGGGCACGACGAAGGAGCCCAGATGTCGCTTGATGGCCGCGATCAAAGGCGCCGCCTGCGACGCCACCTCGACCACGAAGCGCCCCTGGACGTCGGGTGCCATGATCGCTGCGGTGACCATGCCGGGCAGTTCGGTGACGGCTTCCAATGCATCCTGCAGAGATTCCATGCCCGGTGCCGGATGCCGCTGCTGCGCTTCGAGTTGATACAGCAGGTCGTTGTAGCGGGTTCGAATCTCTTGGGCACTGTCGAGTTGCCATTCCAGTTCGGTTTGCAAGCGCAGGCTCACGAGATGCGCGAGCGTGCGCCGCTCCGCCGCGGGCAAAGGCAGGTGACTGATCAAGCCCCGAAGCTGCTGGGCATAAAAACCCAGCGAACGCACGAAGGTCCGCGTGGGCATGCCGACGAGCGCATGCGTGCGGCCCACTTGGCGCGAGCGCTCCTGATGTTCACGCACGTTCAGGTCCGGCGTCAGGATGTATTCCAGGTGCCGGGTGAGCTGCTGCGCCACATGCGCTTGTTCCGCTTC
>NZ_JAEMQB010000064.1:0-9476 GCF_022759015.1 Tibeticola sp.
GCAGCGACGGCAGCGCGAAGGTGCGGGTGACGAACGAGGGCATGCGGCTCATGTCGGCCAGGTACACCGCCTTACGCGACTCCAGAAAGCCCTTGGGCTGCGCAGCCACCACCGACTGCATCAGGTTCGACGCCTGTCGCCCGTTGGCGAACAGCACCAACCGGGTGTCGGCGCTCACGTGCCAGTCCTGGCCGTGCTGGTCCTTGATCTGCAAGGCCGGCAAGAGCTGCCCCGGCTCGACCGCAGCGGCTAGGGCTGCCTGCAGGCCAAGGGAAAAGGTCGCTGCCACCAGCGCGAGCCGGAGCGCGTGCCGCAGAGTGTGTATCCTGGAGGTCATGCGCTCACCGCGCCTTTCTTCGCCGCGGCAGCGGGATTTGCACCCCCATGCGCAGAGCAGCCCTGCGCGGGGTCGGTGTTGATCATGTGGTCGGCCATCTGGGCGAAGGTCTCGATGAGCCAGGCCCGAAACGCGGGGTCTTCCACCTGCTCCTCGATGGCTAGGCGCATGCACAGCATCCACTCGTCGCGCTCCTGCGGGCCGATGGTGTAGGGCAGGTGCCGCATCCGCAGCCGCGGATGGCCTTTCTTCTCGATGTAGAGATTGGGCCCGCCGAACCAGCCCGAGAGGAACTCGAACAGGCTCTGGTTGGCCCCAGCCAGGCTGTCGGGGTGGATGCGACGCGCAGCATAGGCCTCAGGCAGCTCGTCCATCAAGGCGTAAAAACGATCGACCAGGCGGTGCAGCCCCGCCTCACCGCCGAGGGTTTCGTACGGCGTCACGGCTTGAACGTTCGACATGGGTGGCTCCCTCGCGTCAACAGCTGGCGTAATCAGCAGCGTTCACGCGCGCTCACCGCTTGCGCAGCGCGAGCGCCCAGGACTGCATCGCATCGTTGGCCACCTTCATCGGCGCGTCCATGAAGCTCACGACGAAATGGTCGCCCATGTCGGCAATGCCGATGGAGCGCGGGCGAACGGCCAGCACCTGCGGATTCGGCAGCGCGTGGCCAAAGCAAAAAATCACGTTGACGGCGGCGCGAATCTCGGGGTTGACCTCGCCACCGATCGCTTGGGTATGCGCGAGGTGGTCGAAGGTGGCGATGTACTGCACACGCGGGGTGTTGGCGATGCAGTCGCGGAAATAGGCCGCGATCTCCTCGGCACTTTGGTAGCGGCATTCGCTCTTGGCGATGTCGACGACGGTGATGGGATATTTTTCCTGGAAGTGAACTTGCTTCATAGAAACCTCGTGGGGTGGGTTGGAGAAAAACACGCCCCCACCCCGGCCGAACCCTCCGGCCGGCGCGGGGGCAAAGGAGTCACGAAACCACTTCGCGCCGGACCGTCGGACGGCGGCGCTCGGGCGAGCGACGAGCCGTGCGCGGCAAGCCGGCGACGGCAGCCAAAAATTCGTCGCGTGTGCGCGCGGCGAAGTAAGGGTGGCCGGTGCGCTCCTCGAGCACGGTGCTCACCACCCGTCCCTGCCGCACATGCCCGGCAAACAGCAGCGTCTCGGCCGGCAGCGCAAACAGCCGTTGAACCACGCTGTCCCAAAGCGCCTCGGGCTCGGCCGGCAGCGGCTGCTGTGCACAGGCGTCGATGGCGAGCAATCCACCGCAGAACATCCGGTCGCGCCAGAGAAAGCTCAGGCAGCCGGCCGTGTGTCCGGGCGTGCGCCAGACCTGCACGCATTCGCTGCCAAAACACAGCGCATCGCCGTCACCGGGGTTCACCGCCCCCTCGGCAGCGTCGCCCTGCACCACCGGTGCCCCCAGCGCACCGAAAGCCTGCAGCGTCTGCAGCGTCTGCAGCGGATCGGCATCATGCTGATGCGTGCGCAGCGTCCAGCGCAGCCGCAGCCCTCGCTCAGCCATGAGCGCAGCGAGCAGCGGCACATCCGGCACGCGCGGATCGATCAGCACGCACTCCTGCGCATCGAGATCGGCCAGCAGGTAACTCACCGCCCCCGAGGCTTCGTCGCGCAAGATCCGGAAATACATGACCTCAAGCCCCAAAACGCAGCGCGGCCGCCAAGGCGAGCGCAAGAGCGCAAGCGGTGGCCGAAAACAGCCGGCGCCACAGCCGCGCGCGCGGAATGAAGCCCACGCCACGCACGATCCCCGCGCTCATCGCCCAAAACAGCAGCATGGCCAGGCCGTGGTCGGCGCGGGCGTTGCCGTCTTGCATGCGAGCGAACATCAGCGGGTAGATGCTGCCACCGACCATGATCGCGAGCCCCACCAGCAGACAGGGCCAGTGCATGCCCGGCCCCTCCGGCGCGGGGGCTGGAGCGGGGCCGGGCGCTGGTGCGGCGCTCACGAGCCAGCCCCTTCTTGGCGCTTGCGGGCTTCATCGTTCTCGCCCCACATCGCGTTGAGAATGGCCAGCAGAACGGCAAAGCCGACGCCGAGTATCCAAGCAAAGTACCACATGTTTCGTCCTTTTTGATGAGTAGGGAGGACCGCTTCGGCGTTGTCCGCCCCTATGGCAACGCTGAACAAGTCCCTCGCGCGTCGCGCATCGCGGCTGCGGGCGGTCTGCGTCGAAAGCAAATCCTCGCCATAGCTTCGGCTATGACCTCGGTTTGCGCTTCGCATCCGATCCCGCAGCCGGGCGCGCACCACTTCGGGAACTGATTCAGCGTTGCCTGAGCGTCAATACGCCACATGCTCGTTGTCGCGAATCTGCTGCTCGGTCACTTTGCCGCGCATGACGCGGTAGGCCCAGCCCGTGTAGAAGATGATGATGGGCATGCAGATCAAGGTGGCATAGAACATGATGGCGAGCGTCAGGTGGCTCGAGACGCTGTCCCACACCGTGAGGCTGGCCGCGAGTTGCGTCGAGGACGGCATGACGAACGGGAACATGGACGCGCCCGCGGTACCGATGACCCCCACGATGGCCAGCGACGAGGCCACGAAGGCCGAGAGGGTGCGCCGCGCGCGCATGAGCGCCACCGCGGCCAGCGCCCCGACGACGCCCAGCGCCGGCAGCAGCCAGAGCAGCGGCTGGCGGCCGTAGTTGGCCATCCAGGCGCCGGCTTCGCGCACCACCGTCTTGCTCATCGGGTTGGGCAAAGCAGCCGGATCGACCACGGAGCTGATGCGATAGCCGGGGATGCTCTGCAGCCAGAAGCCCGCGGCAATGAAGGCCACGACCATGACGATGCCCGCAATCGTGCCGGCGCGGATGGTGCGCGCCTGGATCGCGCCCTCGGTGCGGTGCGCGAGGTAGGTCGCACCCTGCAGGGTGATCATGGCACTGCTGACCACGCCGGCAAGCAAGGCGTAGGGGTTGAGCAAAGCCCAGAAGCTGCCGGTGTAGGTGGAAATCAGATACTCATCGAACTGGAAGGGCACGCCTTGCAGCAGGTTGCCAAAGGCCACGCCGAAGATGACCGGCGGAATGAAGCCGCCGACGAACAGGCCCCAATCCCAGGTGGCGCGCCAGGTCGGGTTGTCGATCTTGCTGCGGTAGTCAAAGCCCACCGGCCGGAAGAACAGCGCCCAGAGCACCGCCAACATGGCCCAGTAAAAGCCGCTGAACGCGGTGGCGTACACCAGCGGCCAGGCCGCGAAGATGGCGCCGCCGCCGGTGATGAACCAGACCTGGTTGCCGTCCCAGTGCGGCCCGACGGTGTTGATGACGACGCGGCGCTCGGTGTCGCCCTTGCCGACGAAGGGCAGCAAGGTGCCCACGCCCATGTCGTGGCCGTCCATGATGGCGAAGCCCACGAGCAGCACGCCCACGAGCAGCCACCAGATGATTTTGAGGGTTGGATAGTCCAGCATGTCGTTCTCCCGTGGGGTTCAGGCGGCGGTCGTCGCGCCGTGGTGGGCTTCGTTCGCGTAGCGGCCGGTGCCCAGGCTGCCCGGGCCCATCTTGGCGAACTTGACCATCAGGTACATCTCGACGATCAGCAGCAGCGTGTAGAAACCCACGAAGCCGGCGAGCGAGCCGTAGAGGCTGGTGACGCTCAACGTCGAGACCGACAGATGCGTGGGCAACACGCCATAGATGGTCCAGGGCTGGCGTCCGTATTCGGCGACGAACCAGCCAAGTTCAATGGCGATCCAGGGCGCGGGCAGCATCACCAGCGCCCACTTGAGCAGCCAGGGTCGCTTGCCACACTCGAGCTTGAGCGTGCACCAGAAGGCAGTACCAAAGAGCGCGAGCATGAGGAAGCCCAGGCCGACCATGATGCGGAAGCTCCAGAACATGGGCGTGACGCGCGGGATGGTGTCGTCCACGGCGCGCTGGATGATCTCGGGCGTCGCCTGGCGCACGTCGGTGACGTATTTGCGCAGCAGGAGGCCGAAGCCCAGATCGGCTTTGTGCGCCTCGAACAGCGCACGCGCAGCCGCGTCGTTGCGGTCTTTGCGCAGGGCTTCGAGCGCGGTCACCGCGTGGATGCCGCTTTCGATGCGCTCGCGGTTCTTGGCCTTGATTTCCGCAACGCCCGGGATGGTCTTGGTGACCGAGCGCGTGCCGATCAAGCCCATGACGTAGGGAATTTCGATCGACCAATCGTTTTTCTGCGCCTGCTCGTTGATGCCCGCGACGAGGTTGAAGCTCGCGGGTGCGGGCTCGGTCTCCCACATGGCTTCGATCGCGGCCATCTTGGTCTGCTGCGCTTCGCCGACGTTATAGCCCGATTCGTCACCGAGCACGATGACGCTGAGCACCGATGCAAGCCCGAAGGCTGCGGCGACGCGGAAGCTCCGTTTGGCAAATTCGACGTCACGGCCCCTGAGCAGGTAATAACTCGAGATCGAGAGCACGAACATCGCGCCGGTGACATAGCCGGCCGAGACGGTGTGCACGAACTTCGCCTGCGCATCGGGGTTGAAGAGCACGGCCCAGAAGTCCGTCATTTCCATGCGCATGGTGTCGAAGCTGAACTCGGCGCCCACCGGGTTTTGCATCCAGCCGTTGGCGATCAAAATCCACAGCGCCGAAAGGTTGGTGCCCAGCGCCATGAGGATGGTGACCAGCAGGTGCTTAGGCTTGGAGAGGCGATCCCAGCCGAAGAAGAACAGGCCGATCATCGTGGACTCAAGAAAGAAGGCCATGAGTCCTTCGATCGCCAGCGGCGCGCCGAAGATGTCGCCCACGTAGTGCGAGTAGTAGGCCCAGTTGGTGCCGAACTGGAATTCGAGCGTGATGCCGGTGGTCACGCCCAGCGCAAAGTTGATGCCAAAGAGCTTGCCCCAGAAGCGGGTCATGTCTTTCCAGACGACGTTGCCGGTCATCACGTAAACGCTCTCCATGATGACGAGTAACCACACCATGCCCAGCGTCAGCGGCACAAACAGGAAGTGGTAGAGGGCTGTCGCCGCAAATTGCAGCCGCGACAGATCCACCAGTTGTTCGGATATCACTTCACTTCTCCTTTTCTTCGCTGTTGCCCGGCCCGAGCAACTGGGTGGCCACGCCGGCCTCTGGCGGCGTGACGCGGTACTCGCGCACGAACACCCACCACAGCGCCACCAGCACAGCCAGCTTGATCACCAGCACGACGGCCAGCTTGCGCACCAGGGTTTGGTCTTGGAGGTTCATGGCACGGGGACCTTTCCTTTCGTAACCAATTATGCAATCTTTATGCCAATGACTCGGAAGCGAGCGAACCACCGTTCGCCTAGGGTTTTCCCTGGGAAGGGCAGCCGACCTGTCCCTGACAGCCCTGGGGACAAACCGCCGCAAAGGCTGCCAAAAAACTGCCAAGCTGCCATAATGGCAGCCAAACCCTTCCACGCTTGCGCCGCCCATGAAGCCCTACGCCGAACTCACCAGCTTTCTCGATCAGCAGAGCGAGCCCTACATCCTGTTCGACGGCGACTACCGCATCCTCGCCGCCAACGCGGCTTATCGAAGGCTGTTCAGTCCCGAACAAAGCGTGGTCGGGCGCAAGTGCTACGAGGTTTCGCACCGCTACACCACGCCCTGCGACCAAAACGGCGAGACCTGCCCACTGGCGCGCGCACGGGCCTCGGGGCAGCGGGAGCGGGTGCTGCATCTGCACCACACACCGCGCGGCGAGGATTACGTCCAGATCGAACTGACCCCGCTGCGCGACGCGGCCGGCACGCTGCAGCTCTACGCCGAAAAAATGGAGCCGCTGCGCCAAAGCCATCGCGCCGCGTCTCCAAACGGGCCCGAGTTGATCGGCCGCTCGCCGGCGTTTTCGGCCATGCTTGCGCTGGTGGCGCGCGTGGGTCCGTCGATGGCCACCGTGCTGTTGCTGGGCGAATCGGGCACCGGCAAGGAACTCCTCGCGCGCGCGGTGCACGAGGCGAGCCCGCGCGCCGCGCGGCCACTCGTCGCGGTGGACTGTTCGAGCTTGCCCGAAACCCTCTTCGAGTCCGAACTGTTCGGCCACGAACGCGGCGCCTTCACCGGCGCGCATGCGGCCCGCGCCGGCCTGGTCGAAGCGGCCAGTGGCGGCACGCTGTTCCTCGACGAAGTGGGCGACATACCGCTGTCGATGCAGGTCAAGCTGCTGCGCCTGCTCGAGACCGGCACCTACCGGCGCGTGGGCAGCACCGAACTGCGCCGGGCCGACATCCGCGTCGTCTCCGCGACGCACCGCGATCTCACGGCCATGGTCGCCGATGGGCGCTTTCGCGAAGACCTGTATTTCCGGCTCAGCACCTTTCCGATCCGGCTGCCGCCGCTGCGCGAGCGCCTCGAAGACATCGCGCTGCTGGCGCCCGCATTGCTGCAACGGGTGGCGCCCGAGCGCAAGCTCGAGCTCGCGCCCGCGGCGCTGACCCTACTGCAAAGCCAGCCCTGGCCCGGTAACGTGCGCGAACTGCGCAACCTGCTGGAGCGTGCCGCCCTGCTCTGCGACGGCTCCGTGATCGAAGCGAGCCATGTCGCGCAAGCACTGTCCGTGAATCAGCCGATCCACCCGGCCGCGTCTCGCCTACCGGCCGCCACAGCGGACGCGGACGCGGATCGAGCCGCCGCTGGTCCAGAGGCAACGATCAACACCCTGCCGTTGCCTGAGCTCGAACTCGAGGTCTTGCGACAACGGCTGGCCCGCCACCGCGGCAGCCGCGCCGCCTTGGCCGCCGAACTGGGCATCAGCGAGCGCACGCTCTACCGCCGGCTGCGCGCCCTGGAAGCGCGAGCTGCGGGCCGGTGACGCCGGGAATTCAACTCGGCTGAGGTCCTTTTTTTGTAGCGCAACCTGACCGTTTCAGGCTGGCATACGGCAAATTCCCTCTGAAAAACCAGGACGAGAGGCTCAGCGCCGCCGCCCCACCCAGCGCGTCACATGCGCTCGGCCCTGATGGCCCGGACCTTCGGAGAGTTCGACGATGCCATCCCAGCGCAGCACGGGCTCGAGCCAAGCTTCGAAATCGGCGTCGAGCAGCGCCGGCGTGTAGAGCATGTCCACATCCTTCGGGCCGCCGCTGTCGAAAGCGAGCTGGGCTGGGTGAAAGGCTTCCAGGATCAGCCAGCCACCCGGGCGCAAGCCCGCGGCCAAGCGCTGGTGCGCGCTGCGGCGGAAACTCGCGGGCAGGTGCACGTACACCAAGGCCAGCGCGTCGTAGGCTTCGGGCGGCGGCGCCCAGTTCGCGAGGTCGGCATGAACCGTCTGCACCGCCACGCCGTGCTGCGCCGCGAGCGCCTGCGTCTTTTGCAGCCCTACGGTGGAATAGTCCACCGAAGTCACCCGATGGCCTTGCCGCGCCAGCCACACGCCGTTTCGGCCCTCGCCGTCGCCCGGCACCAGCACCTCGGCCGGCGCGCGCAGGCGCTCGGCGGCTTGTGCCCGCAAAAACGCATTGGGCTCGGTGCCGTATTTGTAGTCAGGGCCGGCAAAGCGCTCGTCCCAGGGGTTGGCAGGGGTGTTCATGAGTGTCATTCGTTCGCGTGGATTCTCTCGTGGATGCGCCGGGTGGTGCGCCACACCGCCCACCAGACGAGCGGGATCAGCGCGCCGGCCGCGAGTTCCGGGTTGATGGGCACGCCCGCACCCTTGAGGGCCTTGCCGCCGTAGAGCAGCAGGCTCACCACGTAATACGAAATCGCCGCGATCGACAAGCCCTCGACGGTCGACTGCAGCCGCAGCTGGAGCTCCTGCCCGCGCGTGAGCTTGGCCAGCAGCTGCTGGTTTTGCGCCTCGCGGGCGATGTCGACGCGGGTGCGCAGCAGGGCGCTGGCGCGCGCGATGCGCTCGGACAGCGAGGCGAGCCGCTGCGCCGTCGCGGCCACCGTGGCCATGGCCGGCGACAGGCGGCGCTGCATGAACTCGCCCAGAGTCTGCGTGCCGGGAATCGGCTGCTCGCGCAGCTCGGCAAGGCGTTGTTTGACCAGCTCGTAATAAGCCGAAGTTGCGGAAAAACGGTACGCATGTTCGGCCGTCGCGCGCTCGATGCGTGTGGCCTGCGCGACCAGCGCGTCGAGCAGCTGCTGGTCATCGACCGCCTTGGCTTCGAGCTGCGCCGTGATCTCCGCCAGCGCGCGCTCGGTTTCGCCGAGCATGGGCGTGAGCGCCTTGGCCACCGGCAAGCCGCGCAACGCCATGATGCGGTAGGTCTCGATCTCGAGCAGACGCCCGGAAATCCGACCCACGCGCGTTTCAGACGTGCCCGGCGGACAGACCGCCAGCATGCGTTCGAATCCGCTCGGACGTATCGCAAGATCCGTCACCACGAGCGAGGCGCCCTCCTTGCCCACGAGCGAAGCCACCACGGCATGGCCGCCGAACCAGGCACGCGCGCGCTCGAGCGTCTGCGCAACGGGCTCGATCGGCTCCGAAACCATGGCCAGCTTGATCGCCGCAAGCGTGCGCCCAGGAATGCTCGCCAGCCACTGTGGGTCGACCCGCACCGCGGGGAACAGCTCGGGCTCGACACTGCCCAGCCCCGCGTGCGGCGGCAGCGGCTGCACGATCGAATAGCGGCTGAACTCGGTATGGCGCTCCCACTTGACCGTGTAGCCATCCAGACGCAGGCGCAGGAAATTGCCTTGCATCGCGTCGAGCGGCAACTCCGCCTGCCCGGGCAGCTCGCGCAAATGCGCCCATTCGTCTTCCCGTCGGACGCCCTCGTTCGCCACCGCCACATACACCACCAGAGCGGGCAGCCGTATCCGTGCCGGCGGGCGCGCATGCACCTCGTCGTGCAGCACGCGGCGCTGCGGGTCTTCGGGTGGAAGTCGCTCGGCAAGCGCCGCTGCCGCGCGCGCTGCCTCAGGGTAGGAGCTTGTGGTCATGGTCATCAGTGTAGAAGGGCTCCGTCAAGAGGTGAACGACCTTTGCGCCCAAAACCGGTGGAGCATCCAGACCGTGCCTCCCGTTCAGCGCCGTCAACGGCCGGATGGAGGCTCAGAGGCTGAGAGGGAATTGGGCGTGCCCGAAGGGGCGCCCCAAAACGCGCCCGAGTAGGCGCAAAGCACAGCCGTAGCTCGGGCTACGGCGCGCATTTGCAACGCCCTCGGGCGTGTTTTGGGGCGTCAAAGCGGGC
>NZ_JAEMQB010000014.1:0-4813 GCF_022759015.1 Tibeticola sp.
AAGAAAAAGATGAACAACTACAACATCAGCAACATCTTCAGCACCACGCTGCGTGATGCGGGCGAGGTGGCGCTGATCGACGGCGACACCAAGAAAATCATCAACGTCATCAAGACCGGCTACGCGGTGCACATCTCGCGCTTGTCGGCGTCGGGGCGCTATCTGTTCGTGATTGGCCGCGATGCCAAGATCAACATGATCGACCTGTGGATGGAAAAGCCCGACACGGTGGCCGAGATCCGCACCGGGCTCGAAGCGCGCTCGGTCGAGACCAGTAAGTTCAAAGGCTTCGAGGATAAATATGCGATTGCCGGCAGCTACTGGCCGCCGCAGTTCGTCATCATGAACGGCGACACGCTCGAACCGCTGAAGATCGTATCGACCCGTGGCGTCACGGTGGACAAACAGGAATATCACCCCGAGCCGCGCGTTGCCTCCATCGTAGCCAACCACTTTCGCCCCGAATTCGTGGTGAACGTCAAGGAGACGGGCAAGACGCTTTTGGTGGACTATTCCAATATCGACGCACTGAAGATCACGGAGATCGGCACGGCACGCTTCTTGCATGACGGTGGCCTGGATTCGACCAAACGTTATTTCTTGGTCGCCGCGAACAACAGCAACAAGATTGCCGCGGTGGATCTGAAAGAAGGCAAACTCGCCAAGCTGATCGACGTAGGCAAGATCCCGCACCCAGGCCGTGGCGCGAATTTCGTGCACCCGAAGTACGGACCGGTATGGTCCACGGGACACTTGGGTGATGAGACGATTTCTCTCATCGGTACAGACCCGGTCAAGCACAAGGCCAATGCCTTCAAGGTCGTGGAGACTCTCAAGGGGCAGGGTGGAGGCGCGCTGTTCATCAAGAGCCATCCGAAGAGCAAGCATCTGTACGCAGACACGCCGCTCAATCCCGATCCCAAGATCTCGCAGACGGTCGCGGTGTACGAAATTGATAATCTCGACAAAGGCTACACCGTGCTCCCGATTGCCGAGTGGGCGGGCCTCAAGGACGACGGCTCCAAGCGCGTTGTCCAACCCGAGTTCAACAAGGCTGGCGACGAGGTCTGGTTCTCCGTGTGGAGTGCCAAGAACAAGGAGAGTGCGATCGTCGTCGTGGATGACAAGACGCTCAAGCTCAAGGCCGTGATCAAGGATCCACGTCTGATCACGCCGACGGGTCACTTCAACGTCTACAACACGCAGCACGACGTCTATTGACTTCCTCTTGGGCCGCTGCTGCCTCGCCCCCCCTTGGTCACGCGCCGACGGTGATCCGGGGGTGCCCCTTTGTCCTGGTAGCCTCGCTTCCAAGGGTGGTCCTGTCGCCGAAAATACGTCGCAGCCCCGATGCCTGGAGTGCCATGTTCTCTCGTTGTCTGCTCTTTCTCCTGTGTGGCTGTACGGTACTGCCTGCCATCGCGCAGCCGGCCGGTGAGCCCGATGGAGCTCGCGCGCGGGAACTAGTGCGCATGGTTCGGCAGGACTGCGGGTCCTGCCACGGTATGCGCCTGACCGGCGGCTTGGGTCCCGCGCTTACCCGCGAGGCACTGGCAGGGTTTTCGACTGACAGCCTGACCGCCGTGATCTTTCACGGCCGACCAGGCACTCCCATGCCGCCCTGGAAGGCGATGCTCAGCGAGCCCGAGGCGCGCTGGATTGCGCTGCGCCTTCAGCAGGGCTTCCCCGAGGAAAGTGTAGGTGCACGATGAAGCGTCGCGAATGGTTGCTGACCGTGGCCAGCCTCTCTTCTCTGGCAGCACTCGGTGGTTTCGGCGGTTGCGCCGCGCCTGCGCTGCGCGGCACTGGCGACCTGGGTGTGGTCGTCGGACGCGCCAACGGGACGGTGTACCTCATCGAAACCACGACCCGCTCAGTGATTGGCGAGGTACAGGACTTGGGTGATCTTTCACACGCATCGGTGGTGTTCTCGCGCGATGGGCGTTACGCCTACGTGTTCGGGCGCGATGGTGCGCTCACCATGGTCGATATGCTTCGCCAGCGCATCGTGCGCCGCTTGATGCAGGCGGGCAATTCCATCGGCGGCGCCATCAGTGACGACGGCGCGCTGGTGGCCGCGCAGAACTACACACCCGGTGGTGTCAAGGTGTTCGACGCGCACACACTGGAACTGGTCGCCGATGTGCCAGCTGAACATGCCCCAGGAAAGCGTTCCCGCGTGGTCGGCTTGGTCGATTTGCCGGGTCGGCGCTTTGCCTACAGCCTCTTCGATGCGGACGCGATTTGGATCACCGATTGTTCGGACCCAAAGCGAATCCACATTCGGAAATTCGATGGTATTGGCCACCAGCCGTACGATGCGCTGGTCACGCCCGATGGCCGCTACTACATCGCGGGTCTGTTCGGTGAAGACGGCCTGGCGATGATCGACCTCTGGGCCGAGACGCCAACGGTCCGACGCATCCTCGGCGGCTACGGCAAAGGTCAGGCGCCATTGCCTGTTTACAAGATGCCGCACCTGCGCGGCTGGGCTGTGGCAGGGCGCCGCGCCTACCTTCCGGCCATCGGAAGGCATGAAGTGTTGGTGGTGGACACCGACAGCTGGCAGGAGGTGGGCCGCGTCCCGGTGGCGGGCCAGCCAGTGTTCGTCATGGCACGGCCCGATGGCCGCCAGGTCTGGGTCAACTTTGCAGTGCCCGACTATCACCGGGTGCAGGTGATCGACACGCAAGCTCAGCGTATCGTGCACACGCTCGAGCCCGGAAAAGCCGTGTTGCACATGGAATTCACACCGCGTGGCGAAGCCGTGTGGATCAGCAGCCGCGACGACAACCGCGTGAGTGTGGTCAGTACCGAAGATTTTCGCACTTTGGCGCGGCTCGATGTCCCGGCACCCAGCGGCATCTTCTTCACTTCGCGCGCCGCGCGCATGGGGTTCTGAGCGATGCATGCCGCCGTACGTCCAGCGATCGACGGCGATCTGCGCCTGCTCAACGATTGGCAGCACGGATTCCCGCTGTGCCGCGATCCGTTCGGCGTACTGGCTGACGCGACAGGCCGCTCACGCAACGCGGTGCTCCACGCCCTGCGCCAGGCTCAGTCCGATGGGCGCATCAGTCGCATCGGCGGTGTGTTTGCCCACGGTAGCGGGGGGGATGCCATGCTGGCGGCCATGGCCGTGCCAGAGAACCGCATCGACGAGGTGGCTGCCATGGTTTCGGCGCACCCGGGCGTGAACCACAACTACCTGCGCGAGCACCGACAGAATCTTTGGTTCGTGATGACTGGAATCGACCGTGCCGCGGTGGACGGCGGGGTGACGGCGCTGGAGGCGGCCACCGGCTTGCGCGCTTTGCGCCTGCGCATGGTTCGGCCCTACCGCATCGACCTCGGGTTCGACCTTCGCGGTGACACTGCCACGCAACCCATGGGTGCGCTAACAAACCGCAACGCCCAGATGGCGCCCCTCGACCCTAGCTTATGGCCGCTGGCCCAGCGGGTGGAGGCGGGCCTGCCGCTGGTGGAGCGGCCTTATGCCCTCTGGGCTACCGAATTGGGCTGGAGCGAAGATGAAGTGACCGAGTGCATCGGTGCATGGTTGGCCGAAGGCAGGCTCAAGCGCTTTGGCGTGGTTGTGCGCCACCACGACTTGGGTTTTGCCGCCAACGCCATGACGGTGTTCGATGTGCCGGACTCAGCGGTGGACGCCGCCGGAGAGGCACTGGCCGCCCAGGCCGGGGTCACGCTGGCCTATCGCCGCGAGCGCGCTGAGGGTTGGCCGTTCAACCTCTACGCCATGGTGCACGGCACCCACCGCCAGGCGGTGATGGATGTGGTCGAGCGCATGACGGCAGCGGCCAAGCTCGGCGACTGCCCGCGTGAGGTGCTGTTTTCCACCCGCCGTTTCAAACAGACCGGCGGGCGCCGCTTTCGCGGCTGGATCGAACCGGACGCTGCGGCCTGTCTGGCCGAGGAGCGTGACCATGCCGTCGCCTGACGACTTGCGCCTGATCGACCGGTTGCACGGCGGCTTCCCATTGAGCGAACGGCCCTTCGCCGACGTCGCGGCGGAACTCGGCTTGAGTGAAGAGACGGTAATCGATCGCCTGCGACGTTTGCTGGCGCACGGCGAACTCACGCGTTTCGGTCCGTTGTTCCAGATCGAACGCGCCGGTGGCCGCTTCGTGCTGGCCGCCATGGCGGTGCCCGAGGAACGTTTTGAAGCGGTGGCTGCGCAGCTGGGGGCTATGCGCGAGATCGCCCACAACTACCGGCGCGAGTCAGCTCGCCCCGATGCGCCAGGAGCCACGCCGCTGAACATGTGGTTCGTGATCGCGGTCGAGTCTGCCAACGAGGTCGATGCCGTGGTCGAACGTATCGAAGCGATGACCGGCCTCGCGGTCTACGCATTTCCAAAGGAGCGCGAGTTTTTCGTCGAACTCCGCTTGCCATTGCTGCCGGGAGATCACCATGCCGCTCGATGAACTCGACCGACGCATTATCTGCGCCACGCAGTCGGGCCTGCCCTTGGTGACCCGTCCCTACGAGGCCGTAGGCGCCGCCTTGGGCATCGACGGCGAGCAAGTACGCGAACGCCTTCAGGCCATGCTGAACGAAGGCGTGATTCGACGCATCGGCGCCGTGCCCAACCATTACCGACTTGGTTTCACAGCCAACGGCATGAGCGTCTGGGACGTAGCAGACGAGCGCGTGGACGAACTCGGTGAGCGCATCGGCCAGCTTCCCTTCGTCAGTCACTGCTACCGGCGCCCGAGGCGCTTGCCGGTCTGGCCTTACAACCTCTTTGCCATGCTGCACGGGCGCTCGCGCGAGGAGGTCGAGGCCCAGGCGC
>NZ_JAEMQB010000009.1:0-4898 GCF_022759015.1 Tibeticola sp.
CCGAAGGGGCGCCCCAAAACGCGCCCGAGTAGGCGCAAAGCACAGCCGTAGCTCGGGCTACGGCGCGCATTTGCAACGCCCTCTGGCGTGTTTTGGGACGTCAAAGCGGGCATGACCAATTCCCTCTCAGCCTCTCAGCCCAGCAGGTCGAACCCCTGCTGCTCCACCTGCAGAAAGGCGCGGGTGAAGTCCGCGAGCGCCGCATAGAAGCGGGCCGAAGGGTGCGCCGCCAGCGCGTCGCAGAGCTGCTCTCCCCAGGGCTGCAGATGCTTGGCAAAGAAGGCCTGTTGCTGCGTGAGGTTGGCCACCGCGACATCGTCACCGGCAATTAGATAGCGCATGACCTCGCACAGGCAGGAGATGTGGTCTTCGGTCTCGGGCAGGGTCTCGTCGCGCGCGAGGCCCAGCGCCGCGAGATCGCCGCGCAAGGCCGCGAGCGGTTTTTCGTTCAGGAAGCCACTCAGGTAATGCGAGCCAAACAGATAAACCTCAGGCTTGCCGACGCCGCCAAACAGCGTGTCGTATTCGGCACGGATCGCCGCGTCGTCGAGCGCGCGCGCGGCGGCGACGAGCGCGCGCCAGGGTTCCTCCAGGAACCCGCCGGGAGCCGGCGCCTCGGTGACGGCCACGCGCAGCTGCGCGAGCAGTTCGGGACTCGGCGGCGCGTAATAGAGCGCGGCGAGCAGGCCGTAGACCTCGGCGCGCGCGGTTTCCTCATCGAGGGTGGAAGTCAGGTGCAGGGCGTCGTCGGACATGGTGCGGGGGAGCTTCAAAGATCGGTGATGCGGGTTTCGTCGCTGGCGGTGTGCAGGTCGATGACGCGGCAGTCCCCGCACATCTTGAGGCGCTCGAGCGCAGCACCCTGGAACATGGCGTGACCGGACAGCCGGCCCAGCATGGCTTCGATGGCACGCGCCGTGCCAAACGGCTTGCCGCAGCGGATGCAGGTCCAGGGCTGCGCCTGGGCGAGCACCCGCGGGGCGCCGCGCTGCGCCGTGGTGAGCAGCCGCGGCACGAGCGACACCGCATCCTCCGGGCAGGTTTTGACGCACAGGCCGCATTGCACGCAGTTCTTCTCGATGAAGCGCAGCTCCGGTGCCTGCGGGTTGTCCAGCAGCGCGCCAGCCGGACAGGCGCCCACGCAACTCATGCACAGCGTGCAGCGCTCGGTGTCGACCGCCACGGCACCCAGCGGCGAAGCCGCCGGCAAGGCGATGGCTTCGGGCCGGGCAGCCGCGGCGAGCGGCGCGTGGGCGATCAGGTGGTCGAGCGCCAGCTCCAAGGTGCCGCGTTTGGCCGCGGCCACCGCGAAGCGCGCCGGCTCGGCCGGGCCGCGTGGCCTTGCAAGCCGCAGCGCCTGCAATTCCGCGTCGAGCGCGCTGGGATGCTGCGCGCGCAGCAGACGAAAGTGCCCTTCACCGTAGCCGAGACCCTGCAGCAAGGCCTGCGCCACGTCCATCTGCGCTTGCAGGCCGTCGAGGTATTGCGGCGCCTCTTCATCGGTCACGAGCACCGCGATTTGCCGCGCCCCGAAGGCCATGGCCGCCAGCCACAGGTCGATGCCGGTACTTGCGGTGTGCCACAGCGCCAGCGGGATCACGTTGGCCGGCACGCCGTGCATCACTCCGAGCCGCGCGCCGCGGCCCAGCTCTTCGATCAGCGCTTGCCCGCGTCCCTGGCTGTGCAAGAGCAGCACGGCATCGCGCCCGCCGGCTCGCGCGTAGGTCGAGAGCAGCGTGCGCAGCCGCTCGCCTTGCTCGTTCGCCCGCGGGTAGGCATAGCCGAGCGCGCCGGTCGGGCACACCGTGGTGCAGGCGCCGCAACCCACGCACAAATGAGGGTTGACCTCGATGCGGCCGCGGGCCATGTCGGAGCGTATGGCCTCGGCCGAGCAAATGTCCACGCAGGCCGAGCAGCCCACGGTTTTGTTGCGGGTATGGGCGCAGATCTTGGCATCGAAGCGGAAGAAGCGCGGCTTCTCGAAGCTGCCGACGAGGTTGCGCAGTTGCAGCGCGGTGGCAGCGTCGAGGCTCGTGGCGCGGAAGTAGCCCTGCGGCAAGGCGTGCTGCAGGAAGGTGGGCGTGGCGTTGGCCGGGCGTAGGTCGAGCACGAGGTCGAAGCGCTCCACCTGTTCTTCGGGCTCCCGCGTGAAATCGATCGCGCCGGCGACGCTGCAGGCCTGCACACAGGCCCGGTGGCTGCGGCAGGCATCGAGGTCGACCTGGTAGTCGAGCCCGATGGCGTTTTCCGGGCAGGCGGCGACGCAGGCGTTGCAGCGGGTACAGAGGTCGAGGTCGATCGGGTTGTCGGCGCGCCAGCGCAGTTCGAAAGCGCCGAGCCACCCCCGCAAGCCCGTGATCGTGCCCGAGAGCACCGGCCAGCGCCGCGTCTGCGTACCGCCAGCCTCGCCCGGGCCGCGCGCAAACACGGTCACTTCGAGTGTGTCGGCCAGCAGCGCCGCCGCACGCTCGGCCGCATCGAGCGCACCGATGATGAGCACGCGCCCACGGCTCTCGTAGCTCACGGTCGGCACGGGCTCGGGGTCTTCGAGGCGTGCCGCCGCCAGCAGCGCAGCGATTTTGGGCGTGGCCTGGGCGGCATCGCGGCTCCAGCCCCCGGTCTCGCGGATGTTCACGAAGCGGATGGGCACCGCCGCGCCGCGGCCGTCGTGGGCCTCTGCCGCGAGTTCGGAGAACAGCCGCTGCTCCTGTGTGCAGGCCACCGTGACGGGCTCCGTGCCCTCGATGGCGCTCAAGAACGCGCCCACGTCGCGCCGACACAAGGTGTTGTGCAGCACCAGGGCCTCGCCCAAGGCCTCACCGAGCGCTCGGGGCTCCAGCGGCTGGGTGCGGTTGCAATCGCAGATCAGGGTTTTCACGTCTTCGGAGGATCGTTGGGTTGAGGGTGGGATGCCGCAGTCGGCTCCGGCGGCACCGCCGGATCGGCGGCACCGGTGGGCGGGACGGGCTCGGTCCGAGGCGGATCAGCCAAGCCTGCATCGAGGCGTGGCCCGCCGCCAACGGCCCGCACCGCCTGCGCGGATGCCGGATCAGGAGCATCTTCTTTCGGCGCATCGAACAGGCCCAGCGCCTCGGCGCTTTGCAGTTGACGCAGCAGCGCCTGCGGCAAGGGGCTCGGGCGCGAATAGTCGTCGATGTAGATGTCGAGCCCGTCCATCACGTTGAAGTGTGGGTCGGCAAAGAGCTTTTTCACCGCCGCTGCGCGCACTTCGGGCGCGACGTTGCGCGCCATGAAGGCCCGCACTTCGGCGCCCGCCGGCAGCGCGAGCGCATCGGCCAGGCTGGGCGGGGGCGGCTCCGGTGCAGCGGGCGCGGCCGGCATGGGCGCGGCCGGATCACGGCCCACGGTGGCCGGGGGGCGCGGCGAGCCGCTGGGCGCTGCGGGCGCGGCCGGGTTCTGCGCCGCGGCTTCGGCCCGAGGCTCGACGGGGGCTTGCGGCGGCTCGGGGGTCGGTCGGCCCTCGCGGGCGTCGAGCTTGCGACGCGACCAGCGGCTGAGGAAACCGTCACTCATGGCCCTGCCCCGCGCCCTTGCGCTTCTCACCGGTGCTGACCGAAGCCGGGTTGCCGAAGCGATCGGTCAACGGCAGGAAACTTTGCGGGCGCTGCCGGCGCTTGGGCTCGGGCGTGTAATGCGCCTGAGCAAAGGCAAGCAGCCAGGCCACGACCTCGGGCGGCGCGCTCACCTGCTCGACCGTCTCCTGCGCGTCGAGCCAGCGCCCGGCGTCGTGATAACTCAGCGAGACCATCTGCGGCCGCGCGATCGGCTCGTCGGCCAGCGTCGCCTCCGCTTCCATGCGCCAGAGCACGAACCAGCACGGCGCGGGCGTGGTGGCGTTGAGCCAATAGCCCTCGGCGTCGTCCTTGAACAGTTCGACGCAGAAACCCGGATGCAGCCAGCGCTCCTCGGTTTCGGTCCGCAGCAGCCGCCGTGGCGCTTGGCCAAAGCCGCCGTCGTCGATCAGCACTTCGTCGAGTCGCCAGCGCCAGGGCTGCCAGCGGCTCATCGGGCCGGGCACCGCCTCGCGGCGCATGACGACCGCGACAGGGAGGCTGGGGCGCGAGGCGTTCGGATCTGCGGTGGTCATCGAGCGGGCATCGAGAGAAACACGGTCCAAATGTACGCCAAGGCATCCGATGCATCGGCCTGCGTGTCAGTGGCGGTCAAGGGCTGCGGGATGGCACGCGGCTGAGCTGTACCGCGCAGTATTTCACCTCGGGTATCTTGCCGAGCGGATCGAGCGCGGGGTTGGTCAGCAGGTTGGCTGCGGCTTCGACGTACGCGAAGGGGATGAACACGGCACCTCGCGGGGTGCCGTCGTCCTGTCGGACCGGCAACTGGATTTCACCGCGGCGGGAGCGCACGGAAACCCGCTCGCCCGGGACCAGGCCGAGCGCGGCCATGTCGGCGCCGCAGAGGCTCGCGGTGGGGCCGGGCTCGAGCGCATCGAGGACGGCGCTGCGGCGGGTCATCGCGCCGGTGTGCCAGTGTTCGAGCTGGCGCCCGGTGATGAGCACGTAGGGGTAGTCGGCATCGGGCCGCTCGGCTGCGGGCGAGAGCACGGCCGGGACGAGTTTGAGCCGTCCACTGGCCGTGGGAAAACGCTCGCGGAACACGACCGGCTGGCCGGGGTCGTCGGCGGACACGCAAGGGTAGGTGACGCTGCCCTCCTGCTCCAGCCGCGCCCAGGAAATGCCGCCGATGGCCTCCGCCATGGTCTGGCGCATTTCCTCATAGATCCGCTCCACACCGTAGTAGCCGGCGTGATTCGGTGCGGTATTGCTCTCTTTTTCATAGTTCCACTGGAGCCCGAGCCGCTCGGCGAGGCGCTGCAGAATCCACAGGTCCGCGCGGGCTTCGCCGGGCGGCGTTCGCAC
>NZ_JAEMQB010000181.1:0-7580 GCF_022759015.1 Tibeticola sp.
GTGACGCAAAAGGAGGCGCTCGCGCATGTCGCGGGTTATTGCGTCGTCAATGATGTCAGTGAGCGCGCGTTCCAACTCGAACGCGGCGGCACTTGGGACAAGGGCAAGGGTTGCGACACCTTCGGGCCCGTCGGGCCTTGGCTGGTGACGCGCGACGAGGTGCCCAACCCGCAGCGGCTCGGCCTTTGGCTCGAGCTCAACGGGGAGCGCATGCAGAGTGGCAACACGCGCACGATGGTGTTTGGCGTCGCCAAGCTGATCAGTTACGTCAGCCAGTTCATGACGCTCGAGCCGGGTGACATCCTCACCACCGGCACCCCGCCCGGGGTTGGTATGGGTCAGCGCCGGGATGGCAAGCCCGCGCCGCGCTTTCTCAAGCCTGGCGATGTGCTGCGGCTGGGCATCGACGGGCTGGGCGAGCAGCAGCAGACGGTGATTCCCTTCGCGCGCTGAACCCCGCGGGCCGGTGCGCCGTGTGCGCTGGCTCTGCCAAAAATCCTAGACGCCGCACTCTAGAACCTGCAGAAAGTTTGGCGTCCGAGCGCAATTGCTGCAGAATAGAACGACCGTTCGCTTTTGGGCGGTTCGTCAACCGGGATTTTTGCACGCGCCATGGCCACTGCAGCAAAGCCGCATCTCAAACGGGTCGCCCATGCCGGGCGCATGGTTGCGCCGCGTGCGCGGGGCAAGGGGCAGCAGACGCGGGCGCTGATCCTCGACGCCGCGCTCGGTCTGGCGGCGCAGGTCGGGCTCGAAGGCTTGAGCATCGGCGCGCTGGCCGAGCTCACGGGGATGAGCAAGTCCGGCGTTTTTGCCCACTTCGGGTCGCGCGAAGAACTGCAGATTTCGGTCATCCGCGAATACCACAGCCGCTTCGAAGACGAGGTTTTCTTCCCCGCGATGCGTGAGCCACGCGGGCTGCCGCGTTTGCGCGCGCTGTTTGCGAACTGGATGCGCCGCACCTCGGCCGAGATCGATTCGGGCTGCATCTACATCAGCGGGGCGGTCGATTTCGACGATCGGCCCGGACCGGTGCGCGATGCGCTGGTGGAGTCGGTGAGCATCTGGCAGGCGGCCGTCGTGCGCGCCATCGTCCAGGCGCGCGAGGAAGGGCACCTGAGAGCCGACGCTGATGAGCACCAGGTGGCGTTTGCGATCCACGGGCTGATTCTGGCCCTGCACTACGAGGCCCGATTCCTGCGCCGCGCCGGCGCCGTCGAGCGCGCCATAACCGGTTTTGACGATGTGCTCGCGCGCTACGGCCGCGCGGGCTAGTTCCTTGCGATTTCCCTTTTCCGTTTCCTTTTTCTCTAGGAGTCTGCCATGCCGATTTACAACCCACCCCTGCGTGACATGCAGTTCGTCATGCACGAGTTGTTCAAGGTCACCGATGAATTTCGTGCGATGCCCCGGCATGCGGACATCGACGTCGACACCATCAACGCCATCCTCGAAGAGGCCGGCAAGTTCGCGAGCCAGGTGATCTTTCCGCTCAACATCAGCGGCGACACCGAAGGCTGCCAGCTCAACCGCGAGACCCACGAGGTCACGACGCCCAAGGGTTTCAAGGAGGCGTATCAGACCTATGTCGCTGGCGGCTGGCCGGCGCTGTCGTGCGAGCCGGAGTATGGCGGCCAGGGGCTGCCGCTGGTGGTGAATCAGTGCCTGTACGAGATGATGAACTCCGCCAACCAGGCGTGGACGATGTACCCGGGCCTCACCCACGGTGCCTATGCCGCGCTGGTCGAGCACGGCACGCCGGAACAGAAGAGCGCCTACCTGCCCAAGATGGTCAGCGGTGAATGGACAGGCACCATGTGCCTGACCGAACCGCATTGCGGCACCGACCTGGGCCTGTTGCGCACCAAGGCCGAGCCACAAGCCGACGGCACCTACAAACTCACGGGCACGAAAATCTTCATCAGCGCCGGTGAGCACGACCTCGCCGAGAACATCGTGCACCTGGTGCTCGCGCGCCTGCCCGATGCGCCGCCCGGCATCAAGGGCATCAGCCTCTTCATCGTGCCCAAGTTCCGGGTCAACGCCGACGGCAGCCTCGGCGAGCGCAACGCCATCTTCTGCGCGGGCCTCGAGCACAAGATGGGTATCCACGGCAACGCGACCTGTCAGATGGTGCTCGACGGCGCCGTTGGCACCATGGTCGGCCAGCCGAACAAAGGCATGCAGGCGATGTTCGTGATGATGAACGCGGCGCGCCTGGGCGTGGGCAATCAGTCGCTCGGCTTGACCGAGGTGGCCTATCAGAACGCCCTGGCTTACGCCAAGGATCGCCTGCAGATGCGCAGCCTCTCGGGTCCGAAGGCCAAGGACAAGCCGGCCGACCCGATCATCGTGCACCCGGATGTGCGCAAGATGCTGCTGACCGCCAAGGCCTACGCCGAGGGCGGACGCGCGCTGGCGATCTTCTGCTCGGTGCTGCTCGAGAAGGTGCATTTCCATCCCGACGAGAAGGTGCGCAAGGACAGCGAGGAAATGCTCTCGCTGCTCACGCCCATCACCAAGGCTTTCCTGACCGACAACGGCTGGCAGGCCACCATGATGTGCCAGCAGGTTTTTGGCGGCCACGGCTACATCAAAGAGTGGGGCATGGAGCAGTTCGTGCGCGATGCGCGCATCAACATGATCTACGAAGGTACGAACACCATCCAGGCGCTCGACCTGCTGGGCCGCAAGGTGCTGTCGAACAATGGGGCGACGCTCAAGAAGTTCGGCAAGCTCGTCGCGCAGCTGGTCGAGGAAGAGGGCGTCAACGAGAAGATGGCCGAGTTCATCAATCCGATCGCCATGCTGGGCGACCAGATGACCAAGTTCACGACCGAGATCGGCTTCAAAGGCATGCAAAACCCCGATGAAATCGGCGCCGCTGCGGTGGACTACCTGCGCGTGGCCGGGCACCTGGTGTTTGGCTACTTCTGGGCGCGCATGGCGCAGGTGGCGCTGCGCGAGATCGCTGCGGGCAACACCGATCCGTTCTACGCCGCCAAGCTGCAAACCGCGCGCTTCTACTTTGCCAAGCTCTTCCCCGAAACCGCCTCGCTCATGCGTACGGCCCGCGCGGGTGCGGCGCCGCTGATGGAGACGGAGCTGGCTTTGGCGTGAGGCCTCAGGGGCCGCTGCCGACACGTGGCGGCCGTTTTTCAACGTTTTTGGGGGAACGCCAGCATGAAACGGTCTTTGTTTGCTCTTGTTTTTGCAGCATTTTCAGGGCTGGCTTGGGCGCAACTCACGCCCGAGGGCCTGTGGCGGAACATCGACGACAAGACCGGCGAAGCCAAGGCCGAGATCCGCATCGCTGCGACGCCCTCGGGCGCGCTGCACGGTCGCATCGAGCGCGCGCTGATTCAAAGCGCCGAGCCCAACTGCACCGCCTGCACGGATGACCGCAAAGGCCAGCCGAAGGTCGGCCTCGAGATCATCCGCGGCGCGAAGAAGTCGCCCGACGACCTCGTGTGGGAGGGCGGCAAGATCCTCGACCCCGAAAACGGCAAGGAATACACCTTGCGCATGACCCCGATCGAAGACGGCAAGAAGCTGCAGGTACGCGGCTACATCGGCCCCTTCTACCGCACCCAGGTCTGGGTGCGCGTGCAGTAACCCAACACCCAGGAAATTCCATGTCCCGATTCAACGTCCGAAAAGTTGCCGTGCTCGGCGCCGGCGTGATGGGCGCGCAGATTGCCGCCCACCTCGTCAACGTCAAGGTTCCGGTCATCCTGTTCGACCTTCCCGACCCGAAGGCCCCCACGCTCCCCGCTGCGCCGGCCTTGGGGCGGCCCGGCGGCGCAGGCCCCAAGAGCGGCATTGCGCTGCGCGCGATCGAAAACCTCAAAAAACTCAAGCCTTCGCCGCTGGGCGTGGCCGAGGATGCGGTGCTCATCGAGCCTGCGAACTACGAAGAGCACCTCGAGCGGCTGCGCGAGTGCGACCTCGTCATCGAGGCCATTGCCGAGCGCATGGACTGGAAGACCGACCTCTATCACAAGATCGCACCCTTCGTCGCACCGCATGCGATCCTGGCTTCCAACACCTCGGGGCTGTCGATCACCCGCTTGTCCGAGGCCTTGCCCGAGTCGATCCGTCCGCGGTTTTGCGGCATTCACTTCTTCAACCCGCCGCGCTACATGCAGCTCGTCGAGCTGATCGCCACGCCCTCGACGCAGGCGGGCATCCTCGACGATCTCGAAGCCTTCGTCACGACCACGCTGGGCAAGGGCGTGGTGCGTGCCAAGGACACGCCCAACTTCATCGCCAACCGCATCGGCATCGCCGGCATGCTCTCCACGATGAAGGAGGCGGAGAACTTCGGCCTCAGCTTCGACATCGTCGACGACCTCACCGGCAAGAAGCTCGGCCGCGCAAGCTCGGGCACCTTCCGCACGGCCGACGTGGTGGGCCTGGACACGATGGCCCATGTCATCAAGACGCTGCAGGACAACCTCAGCCTCGACACCGACCCCTTTTACGGCAGCTTCGGCACCCCGCCGGTGTTGGCCAAGCTCATCGAGCTCGGCCACCTCGGCCAGAAAACCAAAGCCGGCTTCTACAAAAAAGTCGGCCGCGACGTGCTGCGCTTCGACCTGGCCAGCGGCGACTACGTCCCCGCGGGCGCGAAGGCCGACCCGGTCTACGAGCGCATGCTCAAAAAGCCCGCGGCCGAGCGGCTCAAGCTGCTGCGCAACGCCGAAGGCCCGCAGGGCCGCTTCCTGTGGGCGATTCTGCGCAACAGCTTCCACTACGCGGCGATCCACCTCGCCTCCATCGCCGACACCGCGCGGGACGTGGACCAGGCGATGCGCTGGGGCTTTGGCATGAAGCAAGGCCCGTTCGAACTCTGGCAGGAAGCCGGCTGGCTCGAAGTCGCGCGCATGGTGCAAGAAGACATCGACGCGGGCCGCGCGCTGTGCAAGGCGCCGCTGCCCGACTGGGTGTTTCACGGCCCGGTCGCCGAAGCCGGCGGCGTGCACACCGAGGCGGGTTCGTGGAACCCCAGCACCGGCCGCTTCGAGCCGCGTCGAGCGCTGCCGGTCTACCGTCGGCAAATCTTCCCCGAGCTGCTGCTGGGCGAAGGCGGGCCACGCCCCGAGCGCAGTGGCCAGACCGTGTTCGAAAACGACGGCCTGCGGCTGTGGACGCTGCCCGAAGTCGCCGGTGATGTGCTCATCGCTTCGCTGCGCTCGAAGATGCACACGCTCGGCCCCGACGTGATCGAGGGGCTGGCCGAGGCCGTGGAGCGGGCCGAGGCCGACTACCGCGGCCTGGTGATCTGGTCGCCCGACGAGCCGTTCTCTGCCGGCGCCGACCTGCAGGCCATGCTGCCGGGCTTCCTCATGGGCGGCGTCGCGGCGATCGACGAAGCCGAGGCCGAACTGCAGCGCATCATGCTGCGCATCCGCTACGCCAACGTTCCGGTGGTGGCGGCGGTGCGCGGGCTGGCGCTCGGCGGCGGTTGTGAGCTCGCCGTGCACTGCGCGCGGCGCGTTGCGCACATGGAGAGCTACATCGGCCTCGTCGAGGTCGGCGTGGGCCTGATCCCCGGTGGTGGCGGTCTGACCTACATTGCCCGTCGCGCGGCGGAAAACGCCCGCCTGTCGACCGGAAAAGATTTGCTGCCGTTCTTGAGCGACGGATTCACCGCGGCGGCGATGGCCAAGGTCGGCACCAGCGCGCTCGAGTCGCGCAAGCTCGGCTATCTGCTCGAGAGCGATGTCGTCGTCGCCCACCGCGACGAGCTGCTGCATGTCGCACTCAACGAAGCGCGCGCCATGGCTGAGAGTGGATGGCGTCCGCCGCTCAAGCGGCTGTTCCCGGTGGCCGGGCGCGATGCGCGCGCGACCATCCTCGGGCAGCTCGTCAACATGCGCGACGGCGGCTTCATCAGCCAGCACGACTTCCACATCGCCGACCACATCGCCACCGTGCTCACGGGGGGCGACGTCGACCCCGGCACGCTCGTGAGTGAGGAATACCTCATGACGCTCGAGCGCCGTGCGTTCGGCGCCTTGCTGACCCACCCCAAGACGCAGGAACGCATCATGGGCATGCTCTCCACCGGCAAGCCGGTGCGCAACTGAAGCCCGCAAAGGAACCCGATCATGACGAAACCCTTGCAAGACGCCTACATCGTCGCCGCCACCCGCACGCCCATCGGCAAGTCCGCGCGTGGCTACTTCCGCAACTACCGCCCCGACGACCTGCTCGCGCATGTGCTGCGCGCCGCCGTCGCGCAGGTGCCGGGGCTGGACCCCGTGACCATCGAGGACGTGATCTGCGGCTGCGCGATTCCCGAAGCCCAGCAGGGCCTCAACGTCGCGCGCATCGGCGCCATCCTCGCGGGGCTGCCCAAAAGCGTGGGCGGCATCACCGTCAACCGCTTCTGCGCCTCGGGCCTGTCGGCCGTGCAAATGGCCGCCGACCGCATCCGCGTCGGTGAAGCCGACGTGATGATTGCCGCCGGCACCGAAAGCATGAGCATGGTGCCGATGATGGGCAACTCGCCGAGCCTGTCGCCGAGCATCTTCAAGAGCACCGACAACATCGACGACTACGGCATCGCCTACGGCATGGGCCTGACCGCCGAGAAGGTGGCGCAGCAGTGGAAGGTGAGCCGCGAAGCCCAGGACGCGTTCGCGCTGCAGTCGCACCAGCGCGCGCTCGCAGCCATGCAGGCCGGTGAGTTCAGCGACGAAATCACGCCGGTCGAAATCACCGAACGCAGCGTGAACCTCGAAACCGCCGAGGTCGCTACCCGCACCCGCACCGTTGAGCTCGACGAGGGCGCGCGTCCCGACACCAGCCTCGAGAGCCTGGCCAAACTGCGCCCAGCCTTCTCGGCGCGCGGCACCGTCACCGCAGGCAACAGCTCACAAACCAGCGACGGCGCGGGGGCGCTCATCCTCGCGAGCGAAGCCGCGATCAAGCGTTTCAACCTCACGCCACTGGCACGCTTCGTGAGCTTTGCTGCCGTGGGCGTGCCGCCGCACCTCATGGGCATCGGGCCGATCGAGGCGATTCCCGCAGCGCTCAAGCGCGCTGGCCTCAAGCAAGACGACCTCGACTGGATCGAGCTCAACGAAGCCTTTGCCGCGCAGTCCCTGGCGGTCATCAACACGCTCGGGCTGGACCCAGCCAAGGTCAACCCGATCGGCGGCGCCATCGCGCTCGGCCACCCGCTCGGCGCCACCGGCGCGATCCGCTCGGCCACCGTCGTGCATGCGCTGCGCCGCCACCAGAAGCGCTACGGCATGGTGACGATGTGCGTGGGCATGGGGCAGGGGGCTGCCGGCATCTTCGAGCGCGTCTGAGAGGCTGGGAGGGAATTAGTCATGCCCGCTTTGACGCCCCAAAACACGCCCGAGGGCGTTGCAAATGCGCGCCGTAGCCCGAGCTACGGCTGTGCTTTGCGCCTACTCGGGCGCGTATTGGGGCGCCCCTTCGGGCACGCCCAATTCCCTCTCAGCCTCTGAGCGTGCCCCAGTGCGCACCCGAGGAGACTTTGCGATGACCGACATCCTGATCCACACCGAAGACGGCATCACCACGCTGACCTTCAACCGGCTCGA
>NZ_JAEMQB010000002.1:0-18579 GCF_022759015.1 Tibeticola sp.
CCAAACCACCCCGACCGTCATGGCGCTGCGCACGACGATGGCGCCCACCGTTCCCCAGACGATGGCCCGGCGCTGCAGCGCGCTGGGCAGGGTGCGCGCCGCCAGCGCGATGACGATGGCGTTGTCTCCGGCCAGGACGAGGTCGATCAGAACGATGGTGAGCAGAGCGGACCACCATGCTGCGGAGAACAGATCCAACAAGGTCACTTCCAATTCAGAGGCGCTGCAACAAGGCCGCCAATGATAGGTCGAGCAGGACGGATGGGAGCGGCTGGGTGCGCCCGTGGTGGTCGGCGGCCCAAATCCCCACGCTCGGCGGGTCGATCCTTCGTCGACTACGATCATCGCACCGAAAGGGGAGTAGCGAGCCTGGGCGGCGGGGGATGACCCGAAGCCCGGGCGCAGAGGTCCCGTCAGCACGTCGGTCCGGGCAACCCAGCGTTGCCGCAAGGAGCCGTCCGGGTTCTGCAGAGTATGAAGCCTCCCGCAAGACCTTTTGGTGCTTAGGCAACGCTGAATCAGTTCCCGCGATGGCGCATCCCGGCTGCGGGCGGTCCGCTTCGTTGCAAATCCTCGCCATAGCTCCGGCTATGGCTGCGGTTTGCGCCTCGCATCCCATCCCGCGGCCGGGATGCGCCATCGCGGGAACTGATTCAGCGTCGCCCTAAAATCGAAAACCATGGCCGAGATTCACATCGCCGACCTCGAAGCCGCGATCAACTGGTGGCGGGAGCGCGCGCCGGCCGGTGACGGTCTGAGCCTCGCGCCGCCGCTGCAGGCGCTGGCCGAACTTTATGGACGTCTCGTCTGGGCGCGCGCGATCACCGTGCCGCCCGAGGCTTTCAGCGCCGAGGCCTGGGATGCATGGCTGGCCTGGTACGAGACCACGCCGGACACACCGTGCATTGCCATCTGCTCGACCAGCCAGGGGGATGCGGTGTGCAAAGGCTGCGGCCGCAGCTTCGATGAGGTGCAGCACTGGCCGGCTTTCTCGCCAGCGCAAAAGCGCGCCGTCTGGCGCCGCATCAGCGCCGAGGGCAGCGCCTGGCGCTTCAACCGCTACGCCGAGCGGTCGGCTGTTGGCGGTGCGAGTGCTTCAAAATAAGTAGCTTTATCTGACCGTTTGGCGCTGGGGTACGGCCAGAAATCCTCGAAAACCGGCGCCCAGGCTGCCCTTGCGGCTGCTGCGGGCGCATTCAGCAGGCCACGGGCGGCCGTATCGTTCACTTCCAGCGCGTGAGCGCGAGTTCGACGTGATGGGCGCCGTCCGAGAGCGCGAGGGCGTCCTCCTGCACCGTGGCCTGCAGCTGCATGCTGCGCTGCGCGAGCGCGCCGAGCGCACGCACGGCCAGCGCGTCCAGGCGCCAGACCTGCAGCCGGTCGAGCCGCGCGAGCTTGCCTTCGATGCCGCGCCACCAGACCTCGGCGGCCGGTGCAAACGCATAGACGACGACCGCATCGGCTTTTTGGCAGGCCTTGACGAGCGGCTTGTCCTCGGGCTGGCCGACCTCGATCCACAGGCGCTTGCGACCGGTGAAGTCCGTCAGCGACACATCGGGGTCGTCCGGGTCGGAGAGTCCTGCGCCAAAGGCGAGCGTGCCGTCGCCGTGGCACAGCGCCTGCAGCTGCCAGGCGTTGAGCGCGAGCGCGGCCAGCCGCACCATCATGCGCTCGTCGGTTTCGCTCGGGTGCCGCGCCAGTGTCAGCGCATGGTCGGCGTAGTAGCCGTGGTCGATGTCGGCCACGGCGACCTGCGCCTTGAAGATGGTGGATTTGAGCGCCATGGCAGACTCGCCGGTTCAAAAAAAGGAGCAACAACTCACCGGATGGCGCCGGGGCGCTGCGGATGGGGTCAGAAAAACAGCCGGGCGAGGCCGTCCCGGCCCTCTCAGCCTCTCAGACCCGCCGCGCCAGCTCGGCCGCCTTGCCCACGTAGCGCGCGGGCGTGAGCGCGAGCAGCCGCGCCTTCTCGGCCTCGGGAATGTCGAGCGAGCGGATCAGCGCGTGCAGTGCCTCGGCCGTGACGGTCTTGCCGCGGGTGACTTCCTTGAGCTTTTCGTAGGCGCCCGGCACACCGAAGCGGCGCATGACCGTCTGGATGGGCTCGGCGAGCACCTCCCACGAGGCGTCGAGGTCGGCCGCCAGCGCCTCCTCGTTGAGTTCGAGCTTGTTCAGGCCCGTGAGCAGCGACTGGTAGGCCAGCACCGCATAGCCCAGCGCCACGCCCATGTTGCGCAGCACCGTGGAGTCGGTCAGGTCGCGCTGCCAGCGCGAGATCGGCAGCTTCTCGGAGAGGTGGCGCAGCAAGGCGTTGGCCAGTCCGAGATTGCCCTCGGCATTCTCGAAGTCGATCGGGTTGACCTTGTGCGGCATGGTCGAGGAGCCGATTTCGCCCGCTTTGAGCTTTTGCTTGAAGTAGCCCAGGCTCACATAGCCCCAGATGTCGCGCGCGAGGTCGATCAGGATGGTGTCGGCGCGCGCCACCGCATCGAACAGCTCGGCCATGTAGTCGTGCGGCTCGATCTGGATGCTGTAGGGCTGGAAGTTCAGCCCCAGGCCCAGCGGCTCGGGGGTTTCGACCACCTTGCGGCTGAACGCCTCCCAGTCGAAGTCCGGCCAGGCTGCCAGGTGCGCGTTGTAGTTGCCCACGGCGCCGTTCATCTTGGCGAGGATCTTCACGCCGGCAATGCGCTCGATCGCCGCGTGCAGCCGCACCGCCACGTTCGCCAGCTCCTTGCCGACGGTGGTGGGACTGGCCGTCTGGCCGTGGGTGCGGCTGAGCATGGGCACTTCGGCGTAGGCATGCGCCATCTCGCGCAGCTTGAACAGGATGCGGTCGAGCGCAGGCAGCAGCACCAGATCGCGCGCGCAGCGCAACTGCAGCGCATGCGCGGTGTTGTTGATGTCCTCGCTGGTGCAGGCGAAATGCACGAACTCCGCGGCGCGCTCGAGCTCGGGGCGGGCCTCGAACTTGGACTTGAGCCAATATTCGACCGCCTTGACGTCATGGTTCGTGGTCTTCTCGATCTCCTTGATCGCCAGCGCATCGGCGGTCGAAAAATTCTTCACCAGGCCCAGCAGATAGGTGCGCGCGCCGGGCGAGAGTGGCTTGAACTCGGCGAACCCGGCGTCGGACAGCGCAATGAACCACGCCACTTCGACCTGAACGCGGCGGTGCATATAGCCCTGCTCGCTCATGAGGGGGCGCAGGGCAGAGAGCTTTTCGGCATAGCGGCCGTCGAGCGGCGACAGGGCGGTCACGGGTTCGAGATTCATGGGCCCAATTGTAGGCACCGCCGCCCTCGACCCCGGCGGCGCGCCCCCCGTCAGCCCGGCGCAGGTTCGCTGGCTAGAATGGACCGGCCGAACGCAGCAGCCCTGCCGCAGCCAACCCCAGCGACCGAACGAAGCGAGCGACATGAAACTCATCGGATCCCTCACCAGCCCCTACGTCCGTAAGGTGCGTATCGTCATGGCGGAGAAAAAACTGGACTATCAGCTCGTCACCGAGGATGTCTGGTCGGCCGAGACGCACATCCACGACTACAACCCGCTGGGCAAAGTGCCCTGCCTCGTCATGGAAGGGGGTGAGGCCGTATTCGATTCGCGCGTCATCGTCGAATACCTCGACACGCTCTCGCCCGTCGGCAAGCTCATTCCGCCCAATGGCCGCGAGCGCGCCGAAGTCAAGACCTGGGAGGCGCTGGCCGACGGGCTGCTCGACGCCGCCATCCTCGCGCGCCTCGAAGCCACCTGGCCCGGCCGCACCGACGCGCAGCGCAGCGTCGCATGGATCGAGCGCCAGCTGGGCAAGGTCCGCGCGGCGCTCAAGGCCATGAGCCTGGGGCTCGGGGACAAGCCCTACTGCAGCGGGGTGCACTTGAGCCTGTCGGACATCGCGGCCGGCTGTGCGCTCGGCTACCTGGATTTCCGCTTCCCGGAAATGACCTGGCGCTCAGACTATCCCAACCTGCACAAGCTCTACGACAAGCTCATGCAGCGGCCGAGTTTCATCGATACCCGCCCGCCGTGCTGATGAGTTATGCCCTAGGCCGCCTGCGTGGGCACGCGCGGCGCCAAGGCGCACATCAGCTCGTAGCCGACCGTGCCCGCGGCGGCAGCCACTTCGTCGATCGGCAGCCAGGTGCCGCGGCTCGACCGTCCCCAGAGCGTGACTTCACTGCCCAGGCCTGCCTCGGGCACGGGGCCGAGGTCGATGGCCAGCATGTCCATGCTGACCCGACCGACCGTGCGGCAGCGGACCCCGTCGACCAGCACCGGCGTTCCGGTCGGGCACAGGCGCGGATAGCCGTCCGCGTAGCCGCAGGCGGCAATGCCGATGCGCATGGGCTGGGGTGCGGTGAAGGTCGAGCCATAGCCCACGCTGTCGCCCGCCACGAGGTCTTGCGTGGCAATCAGGCGCGTGGCGAGCGTCATCGTCGGTTGCAGGCCCCAATGGACGATGCCGTGCTCGGGATGATCCGGCGCGCTTCCATAAACCGCGATCCCCGGGCGCACCCAGTCGGCCACCACCGCAAGGCGCCCCGCATGGGTGACGAGTGCGTCGCCCGAATGGCGCAGCAGCGCCGCGCTGTTCGATAGGCTGCGCTCGCCGGGCAGGTCGGCCGTGACGGCGGCGAAGAGCGCGATTTGCTCAGCGATGCCGCGCGGGCCGTCGGCATCGCTGAAATGCGTCATGAGCGTGATTTCCTCGACCTGGGGCAGCGCGTTGAGGCGTGTCCAGGCCCCGCGGTAGCGCGCGGGTTTGAACCCGAGGCGGTTCATGCCGGAATTCATTTTCAAAAACACCCGGTGCGGGCGCTGCGTCTTGTGCATCGCCAGCATGTCGATCTGGGCCTCGCAGTGCACGACATGCCAGAGGTCCAGGCGCGAGCACAGCTCCAGATCGCGCGGCTCGAACACCCCTTCGAGCAGCAAGATGGGGCCGCGCCACCCCAGAGCGCGCACCCGCTCGGCCTCGTCGAGGTCGAGCAAGGCAAAGCCGTCGGCGGCGCGTAGCCCTTCGTAGACGCGCTCGATTCCATGGCCGTAGGCGTTGGCTTTGACGACGGCCCAGACGCGGGCGTCGCCGGCTGCGAGGCGTGCGCGTGCGAAGTTGTGCCGTAGGGCTTCGGTGTGAATGGTGGCTGAGATGGGGCGTGGCATGGCGTACGGATTTTGGCACCGCGCGCGGGACGATCGATTCGGGGTGCGTGATATAACCCGGCGTCGTTTTCCGGCAGACGCAGGGCCTCCAGCCCAGGGCGCATCTGTCCTCACCCCCGATCGATGCAGGCATCAGCGCCGCTGGTGCGCAGGACGCAGGAGCTCATGAAGCGCGGCTTTTACACCATCATGGCGGCGCAGTTTTTCAGTTCGCTGGCGGACAACGCTTTGTTCGTTGCGGCCGTGGAACTGCTCAAGACCAGCGGCGGAGCCGAGTGGCAACGCGCGGCCCTGGTGCCGATGTTTGCGCTCTTCTACGTCATTCTTGCGCCCTTCGTGGGTGCCTTCGCCGACGCGCGCCCCAAAGGCCAGGTCATGTTTCTCAGCAACGGGGTCAAGGTCCTCGGTTGCCTGATGATGCTGTTTGGCTCGCACCCTTTGCTGGCCTATGCGGTCGTGGGCTTGGGCGCTGCAGCCTATTCCCCGGCGAAGTACGGCATCTTGACCGAGTTGCTGCCGGCATCCCAGCTCGTCAAGGCCAACGGCTGGATCGAGGGCCTGACGATTGCGTCGATCATCCTCGGCGTGCTGGTCGGCGGCCAACTCGTCGGGCCGCACGTCTCGGGGCTGCTGCTGCGCGTGGACCTGCCGCTGATCGACACCGGAATCGACACGCCCGCGCAGGCCGCGATCGCGGTGCTCATCGGCTTTTACGCCTTGGCCGCCTGGTTCAACACGCGCATCCCCCGCACGGGCGTGGCCATGCGCCCCATGCCGCAGCGCAGCTTGATGTTGCTGCCCGATTTCTGGCGTTGCAACCTGCTGTTGTGGCGCGACAAGCTCGGCCAGATTTCGCTGGCGACGACCACGCTGTTTTGGGGCGTCTCGGGCAACCTGCGCTACATCGTGCTGGCCTGGGCTGCTGCGGCGCTCGGCTACGGCACGACCCAAGCCTCGGCACTCGTCGGTGTGGTGGCCATCGGCACGGCGGTCGGCGCCGTGGCCGCTTCGCTGCGTTGCCGGCTGGAGATGGCGCCGCGGGTCATGCCTTTGGGCATCCTGATGGGCGTGCTCGTGATTGCGATGAACTTCATCACGAATGTCTGGGTGGCGGTGCCCTTCTTGATCGTGCTGGGCGGCTTGGGCGGGTTCATGGTGGTTCCGATGAATGCTTTGCTGCAGCACCGTGGACACAACCTCATGGGCGCGGGCCGCTCGATCGCCGTGCAAAACTTCAACGAGCAGGCGGCCATCCTGGGCATGGGGGCGCTCTATAGCCTGTTCACTGGGCTGGGTCTTTCGGCGTTCGGCGCCATCACCGGCTTTGGGCTGGTGGTCGCCGGCAACATGTGGCTCATCTACCGCTGGCACGCGCGCAATCTCCGTGAACACCCCGAGGAGGTGGCGCGCCTGATGGCCATGGCTCGCTGCGACAAACTTCATGGATGAACGCGGCCGCGCGGCCGCGGCGCTGCTGTTCAACGCGCTCGTCTGGGGGCTTTCGTGGCTGCCGTTCCGGACCCTGTATGAACGGGGCTGGCATCCATTGGCCGCCACGGCGCTCGTTTATGGCGCCATCGTTGCGGGCTTGCTGATCTGGCGGCCCGGCCTGCTCGCGGGTTTGGTCCGCAACCGCTCGCTGGGGTGGCTGGCGCTCGCGTCTGGCCTGACCAACGCCTGTTTCAACTGGGCGGTGACGGTGGGCGACGTGGTTCGCGTCGTGTTGCTGTTCTATCTCATGCCGGCATGGTCGATTCTGTTCGCTTGGTGGCTGCTGGGGGAGAGGCCGGACCGATGGGCGCTGGCCCGCTTGCTGCTGGCCCTGGCGGGCGTGGTGCTCGTCTTGAAGCCGCCCGAAGCACCATGGCCTCTGCCGTCGAGTCTGTCGGATGTGCTGGCCATTCTGGGCGGCGCGAGCTTTGCTTTGACCAACGTCTTGTTGCTGCGCTGGCGCTCGCAGCCCGATGATTTGCGGGCGTTTTCGATGTTTTTCGGCGGAACGCTCGTGGCCGCGCTGTCGGCGGCGGCGCTTGGCTCAGCGGTGGTTCCGGCGTCGTTCGAGGGCGTGCGTGCCGCTGCACCTTGGGCCCTGGCCTTGGGGTTGGGCCTGCTCGCGGGCAATGCGGCGTTGCAATACGGTGCCGCGCGGCTGCCGGCGCAAGCCACGGCGCTCATCATGCTCTCGGAAGTGGTGTTTGCGAGCGCTTCGGCCCTCTGGCTCCATGCAGCCGCTTGGGAGGCGCGAACCTTGCTGGGTGGGGCGCTCGTGCTGGCCGCCGCGGTGGCCGCATGGGTGCGGCCTCGGGCGGTTTGAGCTTTGCCTTAGGTTCGACGGGCTGCAGCCGCCGTTTTGAGCCAGCGTTTAAGCTGCGGCAAATCACCCGGCAGCGCCAGCCAGGCGTCGCAGCCCATGGCGCGCGCGAGCCAAGCCCGCAGCGGTGCGCGCCGATCGGAAAACACCAGGAGCGGCATCGTCGCCCGGGATGAGCCCCGGCGCAGCTGACGGCACAGGCCGAAAACACGGCTCCCGAAAAAGGCTTCATCGAGCAGGAGGGCCTCTGGTCCACCCTGGTCGATCTGGTGCTGCAAGGCCACGCCATCACCGGCGACGAACACGACATAACCGGTCCGCTCGAGGCTCTTGGCGAGCGCGCTTTGCGCGAGACGGGCGGCTCCGCCGAACACGATGCGGCGCCGGGTCGGCTCGGGAGTGGCGGGTTCAGGGGCTGTATCCGCGGTTGCCGTCTGCGCGAGTTCGGGCAGCGTGAGGCGGATCGGGCCCGACCGGGCGGGCGTGCCAGCGGGCGCGGCTTGAGCCTCGCGCCACAGCAGCAGGCTGGCTTCGTCGATGCGGTCGGCCGAGACGCTCGGTGCTGGGGCGGACGGGTTCGGCTCGATCGCGTCGACCTCGGAGGGCGAGAACGGGCGCGTCGCTGGAAAGCCCGACTCCGGCGCGCGCGTGTCGGTGGCTGGTTCTCCCGAGTGGGACAAGGGGGCGAAGGGCTGCGTGGCCAGGAATGCGCGCTGCGAGCCCGAGTCGGCGTGCCCGGCGGACGGGGGCTCGGGCAACTCATCCCAAAGGGTGATGGCGCGGGTTTCTTCGGTGCGCAGTTCCGCTTGCGCATCCGCGGGCCCGAATTCTTTCAGCACCGCCTCGAGGCTTTCGATCGTCAGGGGGCGACGCAGAACCGGCCAGCGGCCGTGCGGCGTCCCGCCGATCAGCACGACGGACTGGAGGGCGTGGAGTTCGCGCTCGACCGAGTGCAGCGTGGCTGGGTCGTCGCCGTTGACCACGATCAGGTCGGCTTCGGCCAGGCTCGGTGCCAGCGCAAAGGCCCGGTTGTGGTGCATCAGCGCGATGAGGGGTAGCCGGTCGATGGGGGCAAGGCCGACGAGGGCCAGACGGGTGGGATCCATGCGACTCATTATTCGCATGGGCCAAGGCTTGTCCAGGGTCATTGCGCGGTTTGCCGTCCAAGCCAGCGCACTTTCGTGAACAATCTCCCGAATCAGCGCTCAGGCCAAGCCGAACTCGTCGCCCGAGGAGCGGCAAGCGGCGGTTCAGCGTTGCCCTCAACCCCACAGGAAAGGCTCATCGACATGACGAAGCTGACGGATTTCGAGGTCGAATCGATCAACGGAGAACGCATCCCTCTCTCCCGCTACGCGGGTCAAGTGGTGTTGGTCGTCAATACGGCCAGCGCTTGTGGATTCACGCCGCAGTTCGCAGGACTGCAGCGGCTCTACGAAAAATATGGTCCCAAGGGCTTCGTGGTGCTGGGTTTTCCCTGCAACCAATTTGGCGGACAGGACCCGGGTTCGGCCGAGGAAATCGCGACCTTTTGCACGCGCAACTTTGGCGTGACGTTCCCGATGATGGCCAAGGTCGAGGTCAATGGGCCGAACGCGCATCCGCTGTTCGAATGGCTCAAGGAGCAGGCCCCTGGTTTGCTTGGAAGCCGCGCGATCAAGTGGAACTTCACGAAGTTCCTGGTCGGCAAAGACGGGCAGGTGATCCGGCGCTACGCGCCGACCGACGCGCCCGAGACGCTGGAGCGCGACATCGAGGCGGCTTTGGCTGCGTGAGGCGCGCGGCGCTTATTCAGCGTTGGCTGTGCGCTGCTGACGGCGTTGCCGGGCGCGGCTGATGGTGGTGCCCGCCTCGTCGAGCGTCAGTCCGTACATGTCGGCAAAGTCGGCGAGGGTGGCGGCGCTGGCTTCGAAGGCGCGCAGCAGCGCCTCGTCCCGGGCCGCTCGCTGACCGACTTCGGCCAGGGCGGCTTCGAGGGCCGCCTGTTCGGCCTCCGACTTTCCACGCAGTTCGTCCCAGCCCTCGAGGGTGGTCCGCCCCGAAGCTTCGATGATCTCGACGAGCTGACGATGAAGTTTGGCCGTCGCATCACCTTCGGGCTCGCGTCCGGTGGCGCGTCGCACGCACTCGAGCAGCGCATGGATCTGATGTTCCGGTGCGGTCGGCTCGGCAAAGCTGCCATCGAGGTCGAGGCGCGGCGCCCCCGAAGCGACGGCCCGCAGGTAGCGCGTGCTGCGCGTGTGCAGCGCGAGCGCCGCTTTGAGTTCGGGCGCAGAGAGCTCCGGGTGCAGGCGCATCAGGTCGTGAAAGATCCCCCGCTTGAGCGGCCGGGCCACCGGCCCGAAGACGGCCGGGTGCCACGCAGCGAGCTGTTCCAGCAGCGGATGACGTCGCGGTGCCGCACCACGCCTGGGCTTGCGCGACCCGCTGCGCGCGGCTGTTGGCGTGCTCGAGACCGGCTCCTGGGCGGTGGACGAGCGGGGCGTGGCAGAAACTTCGGTCATGGGGCGAGTCGTCGTTGCATCGGGGCTGGGATCATGCCAGAAGGTCTGCGTCCGCCCGCGATGCCGGGCGCGCCAGCCATTCGTCGAGGACTTCGACCCAATGCCGCACCGGCACGGGCGCTGCGGCCTGCAGGTGCGTGATGCAGCCGATGTTCGCGCTGACGATGGTCTCGGCCGGCACGGCGGCGAGCCGGGCCAGTTTGCGGTCGCGCAGCTGCAGCGACAGTTCGGGCTGAAGCACGCTGTAGGTTCCCGCCGAGCCACAGCACAGATGCGATTCCGCTGGCAGCTCGACCTGGAAGCCCAGCGCCGTCAAATGCGTCTCGACGCCACCTTTGAGCTGTTGCCCGTGCTGCAGCGTGCAGGGCGGGTGGTAGGCCAGGCGCGGCGCAGCGGCGCGGATACCCGCCACCGCTTGCGGCGCGCGCTCGCTCAGGAGCGCGACCATTTCGGGCAGCAGTTCGGACAAGTCGCGCGTGAGGGCGCTGATGCGCGCGGCGCGCTCCGCGTAGGCCGGGTCGTGCTGTAGGTGATGCCCATATTCCTTGACGGTCACGCCGCAGCCCGAGGCATTCATGACGATGGCTTCGACGCTGCCGGCTTCGACCTGCGGCCACCAGGCATCGATGTTGGCCCGCATGTGCGCGAGGCCTCCTTGTTGGTCGTTGAGGTGGAACTTCACCGCGCCGCAGCAGCCCGCTTCACGCGCGATGAGCGTCTGGATGCCGCAGGCGTCGAGCACGCGCGCGGTGGCGCTGTTGATGTTGGGCTGCATCGCCGGTTGCACACAACCGGCGAGCATCAGCACTTTGCGCGGGTGCTCCCGTGTCGGCCAGGCACCCGCGTCCTGCGGCGCTGGCACCTTGGCCTTGAGCGTCGCGGGCAACAGGCCGCGTACCCGTTGGCCGAGCTTCATCGCTGGGCCAAACAGGGGTGAGGTCAGGCCTTCCTTGAGCGCCCAGCGCAACAGCCGCTCGCCCGTGGGCCGCGGCACCTGTTCTTCCACGATCTGTCGGCCAATGTCGACGAGATGCCCGTATTGCACGCCGCTCGGGCAGGTGCTCTCGCAGTTGCGGCAGGTCAGGCAGCGGTCGAGATGCAGCTGGGTTTTGCGCGTGGGTGCCGCGCCTTCGAGGACCTGCTTGATGAGGTAGATGCGGCCGCGCGGGCCGTCGAGCTCGTCGCCGAGCAATTGGTAGGTCGGGCAGGTCGCGGTGCAAAAGCCGCAATGCACGCATTTGCGCAGGATCGCCTCGGCCTCGCGGCCTTCGGGGGTGGCGGCGTATTGAGGGGCTAGTTGGGTTTGCATGGTGCAGCCTCTCAGACCGGGGCGGCCATCGGTCCAGGGTTGAAGATGCCCGCTGGGTCGAACGCTTCCTTGATGCGGCGGTGGATGCGATCCAGCGGGGGGCTTAGAGGCTCAAAACGCTCATTCGCCAGCACGAATTGGTCTTCTGGTGCTATGGATAGCGTAGCGTGTCCGCCCAGCCGATGGGCGATGTCGCGCAGCGCGCCGCCGGCTTGCAGGGGGGCGAGCACCCAGCGCTGGGCACCGTGCCACTCGATCAGCGCGGGGCCGGCTTGGCCTGGGACGTGCGGCGTCTCGGGTGCGGTTTGGGGCAGCGAGAGCCGCCAAAGCGCAAGAGCGGCATCCCGCTGCGCGAACCAAGCGTGGTTCTGGTCCCGAATCGAGGTCCAGAATTCAGCCGCCACGTCCGGCGCGATGCGTTCGCCGCCGATGCTTCGGCAGGCCGATTCGACGGCGGCACTGGCGCCCCGAAGCCGCAGCCACAACTGCCCATGCCCGCGGGCGTCGAGTCGCCAGACGCTGGCGTTGAGCGGCAGCGGCTGCGCGCCCCAACGGTGGAGCTGCTCGAGCGCGTCGGCCTGGGTGAGTTCGAGCGCGAGCGTCGCCTCCGCCGGCGGCGTCGGCAGGACCTTGAGGCTGACCTCGGCCAGGATGCCGAGGCTGCCCCAACTGCCGGCGAGCAGCCGCGAGACGTCATAGCCCGCGACGTTCTTCATCACCGTGCCGCCAAAGCGCAGCAGTTCGCCTTGGCCGTTGATCATCTGCACCCCGAGCACGTAGTCGCGCACGGCGCCCACGTTCGCGCGGGCCGGGCCGCTCAAGCCCGCGGCGACCATGCCGCCCACCGTGCCGCCGGGGGCAAAGCGCGGCGGCTCGAACGGCAGGTACTGCCCGCGCTCGGCAAGCGTCGCTTCGACCGTCTCGAGCGGTGTGCCGCCGAGCACGCTCACGACCAGCTCGGTCGGCTCATACGAAACGATGCCGCTCAAAGGGCGCAGGTCGAGTGCAGTTTGTCCGGGCGGCGCGGGCATGCGGCTAGCTTTGGTGCCGCCGCCGACGATGGCGAGCGGTGTACGTTGTGCAGCCGCCTCGCGGACGGCATGGATCAGGTTGTCGAGCTCAGGGTGGACCATGCCGCCTATGGTACGGGGGCGACCGGCGCCGGGGCTGAATTTTTTGAACCGTGGTCGTGCGCCTTTTTGGAATCGATGGCGATGCAGCGAACGAAAAAAGGCCCGCCGAAGCGGGCCAAAACCTTGAGGAGACAACCTGCCGGGAGATCGACAGGCCGCAGCGGGGCAGGGTTCCACTGCGGCCGAGGGGCTCAACGGTTGTAGGCGGTTTCGCCGTGCGCGGTGATGTCCAGACCCTCGCGCTCCTCTTCTTCCGACACCCGCAGGCCGATGGTGAGGTCCACGATCTTGTAGGCCACGAAGGACACGACGCCGGACCAGACCACGGTCAGCAGCACGGCCTTGGCCTGCGTCCACACCTGACTTGCGATCGAGTAGTCGGCTGCCGTCACGACGGTGCCCGTGACCCAGTCGGCCACAAAGCCGGGGCCGCCGAGCGCCGGGCTGTTGAACACACCGGTGAGCAGAGCACCCAGGATGCCGCAGACCCCATGCACGCCGAACACGTCGAGCGAGTCGTCCGCGCCCAGCAGTTTCTTGAGGCCATTGACGCCCCACAGCCCGGCAAAGCCTGCCAACAGGCCGATGATCAGCGCACCGCCGATACCGACGTTGCCCGCGGCCGGCGTGATCGCCACGAGGCCTGCGACGGCACCCGAAGCGGCACCCAGCATCGAGGCTTTGCCGCGCATCAGCGCCTCACCCGCGCACCAGGCGAGCACGGCTGCGGCCGTCGCCCCGAAGGTGTTGATGAAAGCCAGTGCCGCGGTGCCGTTGGCTTCCAGGGCGGAGCCGGCGTTGAAGCCGAACCAGCCCACCCACAGCAGCGAGGCGCCCACCATGGTCAGCGTCAGGCTGTGCGGCGCCATCGCCTCTTTGCCGTAGCCAATGCGCTTACCCACCATGAAGGCCCCGACCAGGCCCGCCACCGCGGCGTTGATGTGCACCACGGTGCCGCCCGCAAAGTCGAGCGCACCCCACTGCCAGATCAGGCCCGCCTTGGCATTGAGGCTGTCGACGGCGTTGGCCGCTGTGTAGGCATCCGGCCCCATCCAGAACCAGACCATGTGCGCGATCGGCGCATAGCTGAAGGTGAACCAGATCGCCATGAACAGCAGCACGGCGGAGAACTTCATGCGCTCGGCGAACGAGCCCACGATCAGCGCGCAGGTGATGCCGGCGAAGGTGGCCTGGAAGGCAGCGAACACGATTTCCGGAATCACCACGCCCTTGCTGAATGTGGCGGCATTGGCAAATGTGCCCGTGGTGTTGTCCCAGACGCCTTTCATGAACAGCCGGTCGAAGCCGCCGATGTAGGCGCTGCCCTCGGTGAACGCGAGGCTATAGCCGTAGATGAACCACAGCACCACGATCAGCGAGAAGGTGACCATCACCTGCATCAGCACCGACAGCATGTTCTTGCTGCGCACCAGGCCGCCGTAGAACAGCGCCAGGCCGGGCACCGTCATCATGATGACGAGCAGCGTGGCCACCATCATCCAGGCGGTGTCGCCCTTGTTGGGTACGGGCTCGGGTGCCTTGGCTTCGGCTGCGGCTGCCGCGGGTGCGGCCGCAGCGGCGGGGGCTGCAGCGGCAGCCGGCGCATCGGCGGGCTTGGCTTCTGCGGCAGGTGTCTCGGCCGAAGCCGCTGCCACCGGGCTGGCCGGCGCTGCTGGTGTTTGCGCCCAGGCCGTTGCGCCGAGCAGCAGACCCAAGCCCAGGGTGAGGGAGGCGAGTAATCGTTTCATGGGAGTGTCCTCAGATCAGAGTTTCAAAGGGCGCCTTCGCCCGTCTCACCGGTGCGGATGCGGATGACCTGCTCGAGCGCGGAGATGAAGATCTTTCCGTCGCCGATGCGGCCGGTGCGTGCCGCACCTTCAATGGCTTCGATGGCGCGGTCGACCAAGGCTTCGGGCACGGCGGCTTCGACCTTGACCTTGGGCAGAAAGTCGACGACGTATTCGGCACCGCGGTAGAGCTCGGTGTGGCCTTTCTGGCGTCCGAAGCCTTTGACTTCGGTGACCGTGATGCCCTGCACGCCGATGCCCGAGAGCGCTTCGCGCACCTCGTCGAGCTTGAACGGCTTGATGATGGCGGTGATGAGTTTCATGGGTCCTCCGGTGGGGGCAGGTCAGAAGCTGTACTTCAGGCCCAGCACCAGGGCGTTGCGGCCCGTGAACTTGCCGCTGGGCGTGAAATAGACCGTCTTGTCGGCGTCGGTGCCCACGGCGGCCACGGTGCCGGTGAGGCCATTGCCGAAATCCTTCGCCAAGGTCAGCGACCAGTCGGTGTACGAACCGGCGCTGAAGTTCTTGATGCGCTGGTGGCCCACGTGCGGGGTGAGCGTCATGCCGTTGCCCAGGTCGACGGCAGCGCTCAGGTCGAGGTAGCCGCTGTTCTTGCTGTTGGGCGTGCCGAACAGGTTGGAGACGCTGTGCGAATACTTGGCCGTGAACATGCCGTAGGTCAGCGCGCCGTAAAGCTCGTCGGTGTTGGCATTCGCGCCGGTGACATCCTTGAGCTTGTTGCTCGGATATTCATAGCGCAGATAGCCCACGTCGAAGCCGAGGTCCTTGGCGATCTCGCCCTTGTAGCCGGCATAGAGGTCGAGTTCCATCGAACCCTTGCTGGCGCCCGCGTCCTTGATCCACTTGATCGTCGAGGCCCAGGCGCCGACGTAGAACCCGCTCTTGTGGCTGAAGTCGATGCCGCCTTGCAGCGCCGGGTCGAGGCGCGACTGCGAGATGCCGCGGTAACGATAGTCCGTCACGACGCCCACGTTGTAGCCGAGCGTGTACTCCGGCGCGGGGGCGGTGGCCTGCGCGAAGGCCGGGGTGGCGGCGAGCAGCGTCGCGGCGGAAGCGAGAACCAGCGGAAGGGTGCGTTGCATCATGATGAACTCCTGAGAGGGGCGTGAAAAAGAAAGGGCTCGCGGTCGTATGAGCACAAGCCGTGCCAGGTCGCAGAAAGCCAACATTCGCGCCCCTATCGGGCGCGATTGGGCTAATATGACTGTATGAATCAACAGTGCGCCTCGATTCGGTGCATCCGCTGGCGATGCGGCGGATGTTTTGCGCCCCAAAACGGGGCCTGCGTCCGATGAGTCTTGCTTTGGTGCAAAGCCGGGCCTTACTCGGCCTCGACGCGGCGGCGGTGACCGTCGAAGTTCATCTGGCCAACGGCTTGCCGAGCTTCACCTTGGTGGGGCTGGCCGATGTCGAGGTCAAGGAAGCGCGGGAGCGGGTGCGTTCGGCCTTGCAGAACGCTGGCCTCGAATTCCCGCACAACAAGCGCATCACGGTGAACCTCGCCCCCGCGGATCTGCCCAAGGACTCGGGCCGTTTCGATCTGCCGATCGCGCTGGGCATCCTCGCCGCCAGCGGCCAGATCGACGCCGCGCGGCTCGCCGGCCATGAATTCGCGGGCGAGCTTTCGCTCTCCGGCGAACTGCGCCCGGTGCGCGGCGCGCTCGCCATGAGCCTGGCGCTGCATCGTCAACAGGTGCCGGCCCGCTTGGTGTTGCCGCCCGGCAGCGCCGAGGAGGCCGCCCTGGTGCCCGGCGCCGAGGTGTTCCGCGCGCGGCACCTGCTCGACGTGGTGCGCCGCTTCCGTCCTGTGGACGCCCAGGCCCATGCCGAAGGCACAGGCCCCGCCGCGCCCGAAGCGGCCGAGGGCTGGTGCCGCGTGCAGGCCAGCCCCGCGGTGGCGGCTGCAGCCTACCTCGACCTGGCTGACGTCAAGGGCCAAGCGGCGGCACGGCGTGCATTGGAGATCGCCGCAGCCGGTGGCCACAGCGTGTTGCTGGTTGGGCCGCCGGGCTCGGGCAAGTCCATGCTGGCGCAGCGTTTTGCCGGCTTGCTGCCACCCATGACGGTCGACGAGGCGCTCGAGAGTGCAGCCGTGCTCAGTTTGGCCGGACGCTTCGCGCTCGAGCGTTGGGGGCAGCGGCCCACTGCGGCGCCGCACCATACCGCGAGCGCGGTGGCGCTGGTGGGTGGTGGCTCGCCGCCACGCCCTGGGGAGATTTCACTCGCGCACCAGGGGGTGTTGTTTCTCGATGAGTTGCCGGAATTTCCGCGCGCCGCCCTCGAAGCGCTGCGCGAGCCGCTGGAGACCGGGCAGATCCGCATCGCACGCGCGGCCCGCCGCGCTGAGTTTCCCGCGCGCTTTCAGCTGATCGCGGCCATGAACCCTTGCCCCTGCGGCTGGCTCGGGTCGAGCGTGCGCCATTGCCGCTGCACCCCCGACCAAGTCGCGCGCTACCAGGGCAAGCTCAGCGGCCCGCTGCTCGACCGCATCGACCTGCACGTGGAAGTGCCCGCGCTGCCGGCCGACGCATTGCTCGCCGCGCCTGCGGGCGAGCCGAGCGCCGTGGTGCGCACGCGCTGCATCGCCGCGCAGCAGCGCGCCCTCGAGCGCCAGGGCAAACGCAATCAGGCTTTGCAGGGGCAGGAGCTCGACACGCACCTGCGGCTCGACGCCGCAGCGGCCAAGTTCCTCAACACGGCGGCGGCCCGGCTGGGCTGGAGCGCCCGCTCCGTCCACCGCGCCCTCAAGGTGGCCCGCACCATTGCCGACCTGGCCGGCAGCGAGTCCACCCAGGTCGCCCATGTGGCCGAGGCCATGCAACTGCGGCGGGCGCTGCGCGCCGCGTCTTAGGGCAACGCTGAATCAGTCCTTCGCGCGCCATCGCAGGAACTCATGCAGCGTTGTCTTAAATTCAATAGGGGCGCAAATGCGGGCCGTCGAGCCGCACGGTTTGCCCGGGTTGCCAAGGCGGCGGATCGGCCGTTTCGTAACGGCGCAGGGTGCCGTCGCGCATCCGCACCGTCGTCACCCAGACCGTGCGTGCCGTCACATTCTTTTCGACTTCTTTGCCGACGTAGGCGCCACCGATTGCGCCGCCGATGGTCGCGAGCGTCTTGCCGGTTCCGCCGCCGATCTGATTGCCGAGTAAGCCACCGATGACGGCACCGCCCGCGACCCCGGCGAGGCCGCCTTCGCCTTTACGGCGCTCTTGATGCACCTCTTGCACGACGCCGCAATGCGGGCAGGCCGCTGGGGTGGCGTGCGGCGGTGCAGCCCAAGTCAGGGACAGAGGCGCGAGCGCCATCGAGCCGACAAAGCCGATCGAGAGTGCGACGAGCAGGCGGGGCAGAGGCTGGCGGTTCCAGGTGTTCATGGGTTTCAGGGCGTGTTGGGGTTCATCCTTTGGCGGCATCGCGGTGTCGCGGCCGGGCGGTGGGCCAGGGTCTGCATCGACCTTCCTGCGCGCCGGACCGTGACCTTGAGAGACGACCCTGGATTGTGTCTCCGACCGACCGCGACAGCGCCGTAAACATCGGTAAGAGCTGTGATCGACGCCGAGGCGTTGGGGGCAACGCTGAAAAAGTTGGCCGCGTGCCGTCATGGGGCGGCTTCGCCGCCGCCATAACGTCCCTTCGGCCGGGCGGACGGTTCGGGGTCAACGGGTCCCCCGGGCGCGAACACAGGGGCTGGCGGTGAGCCTCTCAGAGATTCGGCCCCAGCCAGCGTTTGAGTTCTTCGACGGCCACGCCGCTGCGCTGGGCCAGGTCGGCGAGTTGGTCTTCGCCGATGCGGCCGACGTTGAAGTAGGTGCTTTCGGGGTGGCTGAAATAGAAGCCGCTGACGCTGGCAGCCGGAGTCATCGCAAGGCTTTCGGTGAGGCCCATGCCGATTTCATCGCACTGCAGCAGCGCGAACAAGCCGCGCTTGACGCTGTGGTCCGGGCAAGCGGGGTAGCCCGGCGCGGGACGGATGCCTTGGTAGCGCTCTCGGATGAGGTCTTCGAGGCTGAGGTGTTCATCGCTCGCGTAGCCCCACAGGTCGGTGCGTACGCGCCAGTGCAGCCATTCGGCGAAGGCTTCGGCCAGACGGTCGGCGAGCGCCTTGAACAGGATGGCCGAGTAGTCGTCGTGCGCGGCGAGGAATTCCTGCTCTTTCTTCTCGGCGCCAAGGCCAGACGTGACCGCAAACATCCCGATGTAGTCGCCGGCGACGCCACGCGGCGCGATGAAGTCGGCCAGACAACGGCTCGGGCGCATCCGGCCGTCCACCTCTTCCTTGGCCGCTTGCTGCCGCAATCCATACCAGGTCAGCGCGACCTGGGTGCGGCTCTCGTCGGTGTAGATCTCG
>NZ_JAEMQB010000044.1:0-5993 GCF_022759015.1 Tibeticola sp.
AGAAACCCTGGAGTAAGACCATGTTGAAAGCCTACCGTGAACACGTCGCCGAGCGCGCAGCGCTCGGCATCCCGCCCCTGCCGCTGTCGGCCCAGCAGACGGCCGAGCTCATCGAGCTGATCAAGAACCCGGCCGCCGGGGAGAACCCGCAGGACCTGCTCGACCTGCTGGTGCATCGCGTGCCGCCGGGGGTCGATGATGCGGCCAAGGTGAAGGCCTCGTTCCTTGCCGCCGTGGCGCACGGCTCGATCCAGGTTGGCCTGATTTCCAAGGCCCGCGCGACCGAGCTGCTCGGCACGATGGTCGGGGGCTACAACGTCAAGCCGCTGATCGATCTGCTCGACGACCCCGAGGTGGCGCCCATCGCCGCTGAAGCGCTCAAGAAGACCCTGCTGATGTTCGACGCCTTCCACGACGTCGTCGAGAAGGTCGAGGCGGGCAATGCCCACGCCCGCGCGGTGATGCAGAGCTGGGCCGATGCCGAATGGTTTCTCTCGCGGCCGGAAGTCCCGCACAAGATCACGGTCACCGCGTTCAAGGTGCCGGGTGAAACGAACACCGACGACCTGTCTCCGGCCCCCGACGCCTGGAGCCGTCCCGACATTCCGCTGCACGCGCTGGCGATGCTGAAGAACCGGCGTCCGGATGCACCCTTCGAGCCGGATGAGGACGGCAAGCGCGGCCCGATCAGCGTCATCAATAAGCTCAAGGAAAAAGGCCACCTCGTCGCCTACGTGGGCGACGTCGTGGGAACCGGTTCGTCGCGCAAGTCGGCGACGAACAGCGTGATCTGGCACACCGGCCACGACATTCCGTTTGTGCCGAACAAGCGCTTTGGCGGTGTGACGCTCGGCGGCAAGATCGCGCCGATTTTCTTCAACACCCAGGAAGACTCCGGCTCCTTGCCGATCGAGGTGGACGTCAGCAAGATCGAGTTCGGGGACGTCATCGACATCTATCCGTATGACGGCAAGATCGAGCGCAACGGCGAAGTGCTCGCGACCTTCGCGCTCAAGAGCGAGGTGCTGCTCGATGAAGTCCGCGCGGGTGGCCGCATCAACCTCATCATCGGCCGTGGCCTGACCGCCAAGGCGCGCGAATATCTGGGCCTGCCGGCCTCGACGGTCTTCCGCCTGCCCAAGCCGCCGGTCGACAGTGGCAAGGGCTACACGCTGGCGCAAAAAATGGTGGGTCGTGCCTGCGGCATGCCCGAGGGCAAGGGTGTACGCCCCGGTACCTACTGCGAGCCGAAGATGACGACCGTCGGCAGCCAGGACACGACCGGCCCGATGACGCGCGACGAGCTCAAAGACCTCGCCTGTTTGGGATTCTCGGCCGATCTGGTGATGCAGTCCTTCTGCCATACCGCGGCGTATCCGAAGCCGGTGGATGTGAAGATGCACCACGAGCTGCCCGAGTTCATCAGCACGCGCGGCGGCGTGGCGCTGCGTCCGGGCGACGGCATCATCCACTCCTGGCTCAACCGCATGCTGTTGCCCGATACCGTGGGTACAGGCGGCGACAGCCACACGCGCTTTCCCATCGGCATCAGCTTCCCGGCGGGTTCGGGCCTGGTGGCGTTTGCGGCGGCGACCGGCGTCATGCCGCTCGACATGCCCGAGTCGGTGCTGGTGCGCTTCAAGGGCGAGATGCAGCCCGGCGTGACGCTGCGCGACTTGGTGCATGCGATCCCGCTCTACGCGATCAAGCAGGGGCTGCTGACGGTCGAGAAGAAAGGCAAGAAGAACATCTTCTCGGGCCGCATCCTCGAGATCGAAGGGCTGCCCAAGCTGAAGGTGGAGCAGGCCTTCGAGCTGTCGGACGCCTCGGCCGAGCGTTCGGCGGCCGGTTGCACGGTGCGGCTCGACAAGGAGCCCATCATCGAATACATCCAGTCGAACATCGTGCTCCTCAAGAACATGATCGCCGACGGCTATCAAGATGCGCGCACGCTGGCGCGGCGCATCAAGGCGATGGAGGCTTGGCTCGAGAATCCCAAGCTGCTCGAGCCCGATGCGGATGCCGAATACGCGGCGGTCATCGAGATCGACCTCAACGAAATCACCGAGCCCATCGTCTGCTGCCCGAACGACCCCGACGACGCCAAGACGCTGTCGGACGTGGCCGGCGCGAAAATCGACGAGGTGTTCATTGGCTCGTGCATGACCAACATCGGCCACTTCCGCGCCGCGAGCAAGTTGCTCGAAGGCAAGCGCGACATCCCCGTGCGCCTGTGGATGGCCCCGCCCACCAAGATGGATGCGCACCAGCTCACCGAAGAAGGCCACTACGGCGTCTTTGGTCAGGCCGGCGCGCGCATGGAAATTCCCGGCTGCAGCTTGTGCATGGGCAACCAGGCGCAGGTCAGAGAGGGCGCGACCGTCATGTCCACCAGCACGCGCAACTTCCCCAACCGCCTGGGCAAGAACACCAACGTCTACCTCGGCTCGGCGGAACTGGCGGCCATCTGCTCCAAGCTGGGCCGTATCCCCACCAAGGAAGAGTACCTGGCCGACATCGGTGTGATCAACGCCAATGGTGACAAAATCTACAAGTATCTGAACTTCGACCAGATCGGCGAGTACGTCGAGCGCGCGAAGACGGTTCCGGTCTAATCGTTCGCACCCCCCACGCCCCGTCGAGCCCCGCTCTTCGGGGCTTTTTTTCGGGTTCCAACATGCCTCGGTTTGCAGCCAATCTTTCGATGCTCTGGCCCGAGCGGCCCTTCTTGGATCGCTTCGAGGCCGCGGCCAGGGCCGGGTTCAAAGCGGTGGAGTTCTTGTTCCCCTACGAGCACCCGCCCGAGGTCATCGCGGAGCGCTTGCGGCGGCATGGGCTGCAGCTCGTGCTGCACAACCTCCCGCCCGGCGACTGGGCAGCGGGTGAGCGCGGGCTGGCTTGCATCCCTGGGCGAGAAGCGGAGTTTCGGGCCGGTGTGGCGCTCGCGGCTCGCTACGCGCGGGTGTTGGGTACGCCGCGCTGGCATTGCATGGCCGGGATACGACCGCCGGGCGTGACCGAGGACGAAGCCCGAGCGACCTGGATCGCCAACCTGCGCCATGCCGCGGCCGAGGCCCGCAAGCTCGGGATCGTCGTGCTGGTCGAGCCCATCAACACCTATGACATGCCCGGCTACTTCGTGAGCCGGCCGCGCCAGGCCGTGGCGCTCATCGACGCCGTGGGTGCGGACCATGTCTTGCTGCAGTACGACATCTATCATGCGCAGCGGATGGAGGGCGAATTGGCCAACACCCTGGCGGCCCTGTTGCCGCGCATCGGGCATCTGCAGCTCGCCGACACCCCGGGCCGGCACGAGCCGGGTACCGGCGAAATCAACTATCGATTTTTGTTTGAGCACATCGACCGGCTGGGCTACTCGGGCTGGATTGGTTGCGAATACCGCCCGCTCGACGAGACCGCGGGCGGGACCGATCGCGGGCTCGATTGGCTGCGCCAGCACGGATGCAGCCTCTGATCGTCCCGCAGAACCTCGATGTTGCGGCTGGATTGAGTAAGGCCCCCATGCACCCCACCGACGACCCGCGCGCCTTGCTGCGCCACCTCTACGAGGCAGCGGTGCAGCGCGCGCTGCCGCTGCACAACATGGCCGCCCACCTGCCCCCGCCGCCGGATCGAGCCAGGGCAGGCCGCACCCTGGTACTGGGCGCGGGCAAGGCCGCCGGTGCGATGGCGCAGGCGGTCGAAGCCTTATGGCCGCGGGATGCGCCGATCTCCGGCTTGGTGGTCACGCGCTATGGCCACACGCCGCCGCGCCCGCCCGGTGTGCCCGAGCGCATCGAGATCGTCGAGGCGGCGCACCCAGTGCCCGATGCCGCCGGGGTAGCCGCCGCCACGCGCATTTTGGGCTTGACCCAGGGGCTGACAGAGGAAGATCTGGTGCTGTGCCTGATTTCGGGCGGCGGCTCGGCGCTGCTGACGCTGCCGTGCGAGGGGCTCACGCTCGAAGACAAACAGCGCATCAACCGGGCGCTGCTCGAATCGGGTGCCGACATCGCGCAGATGAACACCGTGCGCAAGCACCTGTCGCGCATCAAGGGCGGGCGGCTCGCGGCTGCCTGCGCACCCGCGCGGGTGCTGACGCTCGCCATCAGCGACGTGCCCGGAGACGACCCGAGCGTGATCGCGAGCGGGCCGACGGTCGCCGACGGCAGCACCTGCGCCGACACGCTGGAAATCCTGGACCGCTACGCCATCGCCGTCCCCCCGGCGGTGCGCGAGGGCCTGCAAAGCGGCGCGCTCGAAACGCCGAAGCCGGGCGACCCGCGCCTGGCGCGCTGCGTGACGCACCTGATCGCGACGCCCCAGCAAAGCCTCGAAGCCGCCGCGGCGGCGGCGCGGGCGCTCGGTTGGCGGGCCTACATCCTCAGCGACGAGATCGAGGGCGAGTCGCGCGAGGTGGGCAAGGTGCATGCGGCCATCGCGCGCTCGACCGCGCTGGGCCGCAGCTGCTTCGAGGCGCCGTGCGTGATCTTGAGCGGCGGCGAGACCACGGTGACGGTGCGGCCACCGGCGGCAGGCCAGCCCCGCGGCCGCGGCGGCCGCGCCGGCGAGTTCTGCATGGGCCTGGCGCAGGCCTTGGCCGGCCACCCGCGCATCTGGGGGCTGGCGGCCGACACCGACGGCATCGACGGGGTCGAGGACAACGCCGGCGCGTTCGTCACGCCCGACACGCTCGCGCGCGCCAGCGCTTTGGGCTTGAAGCTGGCCGACCATCTGGCGCGCAACGATGCCTACGGTTTTTTCGAGCCGCTGGGCGACTTGCTCGTCACCGGGCCCACGCACACCAACGTCAACGACTTTCGCGCCGTGCTGGTTCGGTGAGCCTCAAAAAGTAGAGCAACACCCGACCGATTCACGCCGGGCTACGGGGTTTTTTATATCGAGCCGGCGATGTCGAGCCGCCGCGCGAGCATGGCGCCGGGCCGCGCGCCTTCGAGCGGGATCCACACCCGCAGCGGGCTGCCCGATGCGACGCGGAGCGCCGCACCCTGCGCGTCGCGCATGGCCGCGAGCACCAGGCTGCGGTTGCCTTCGGGCTGGATGAGTTCGAGCGTGTCGCCCACCGCGAAGCGGTTTTTCGTCTCCACCTCGGCCCAGCCGTCACGCACAGCGTGGACTTCGCCGACGAATTGGCTGCGCTGCGACTCGGAGCTTCCGCGATCGTAATTTTGGTAGGTGTGGCTCGCTCGGCGCTCCAGAAAGCCCGGCGTGTAGCCGCGGTTGGCCAGACCCTCGAGTTCGCCGAGCAGCGCCGGGTCGAAGGGCCGCCCCGCAACGGCGTCGTCGATGGCGCGGCGATACACCTGCGCGGTGCGCGCGACGTAGTAGCGGCTTTTGGTGCGCCCTTCGATCTTGAGCGAATCGACGCCGATCTGCACCAGCCGCGCCACATGTTCGACGGCGCGCAGGTCCTTGCTGTTCATGATGTAGGTGCCGTGCTCGTCTTCCATGATGGGCATGAGCTGGCCCGGGCGCTCCTTTTCCTCGAGCAGATAGACGCGGTCGGCTGCCGGATGGCGCTGGGCTCCGCCGCACGCGGCGAAGGCGCGCTCGGCTTGGGCGGCCTCCTCGGCAAAGCTGAAATCCGCATCGAGCGCCAGCGGGACGGCCTCGCCGGTGTCGCTCGACTCCGTCGCCGCATGGGTTTTGTAGTCCCAGCGGCAGGCGTTGGTGCAGGTGCCCTGGTTCGGGTCGCGCCGGTTGAAATAGCCCGAGAGCAGACAGCGGCCCGAGTAGGCGATGCACAACGCGCCATGCACGAAGACTTCGAGCTCCATGTCCGGGCAGTCGTCGCGGATCTGGGCGATTTCGTCGAGGCTCAATTCACGCGACAGAATGATGCGCCGCACCCCGATGCGCTGCCAGAATTTCACCGCCGCGGAGTTGAGCGTGTTCGCTTGCACCGAGAGGTGGATCGGCACCTCGGGCCACGGCCCTTCGTGCATGCGCTCGAGCACCATGCTGATGAGGCC
>NZ_JAEMQB010000058.1:0-8632 GCF_022759015.1 Tibeticola sp.
AGCCATCCGCCAGGGCATCAAGGAATACAGCAACTGGCCAACGATTCAGCAGCTCTACATCAAGGGGGAGTTCATCGGCGGCTCGGACATCATGATGGAGATGTACGAAAGCGGCGAGCTGCAACAACTCCTCGGCGCCAAAGTCTGAGCAGCGTCCCATTACGGCTGATCGCGGAGATCGGCCACGGGGCCGGGATGCGCGACGCACCCGTGTGGGTTTGGGGCAACGCTGAATAAGTTCCCGCGATGGCGCGCGCCCGGCGGCGGGATGGGATGCGAGGCGCAAACCGCAGCCATAGCCGAAGCTATGGCGAGGATTTGCAACGACGCAGCCCGCCCGCAGTTGGGATGCGCGACGCGCGAGGGACTTGTTCAGCGTTGCCTTAGGCCCGACCTCAAACGCCGTCGTAGCGCCAGTTGCGCTGTGCGGCGAACACCGCGTTCGGGTATTCGGGCCGCCCCCGGCTGCCGTTGTAGCGGCCCAGCGCCAGAAACAGGTCGCCGCGCTCACGGTCGAGGTAGTGCCGCAGGATCACGCAGCCAAAGCGCAGGTTGGTCTGCATGTGGAAGAGCTTGCTCGCATCGCCGTCCCCGATGAGCCGCGCCCAAAACGGCATCACCTGCATGTAGCCGCGCGCCCCCACTGGGCTGACCGCGTATTTGCGAAAGCCGCTCTCGACCTCGATCAGCCCCAGCACCAAGGACACATCGAGTCCGGCGCGGCGGCTTTCGTACCAGACGGTCTGCAGAAATTCGCGCCGGGTGTCGAAGTCGGGCTTGCGCTTGCGCAGCCGGAAAATCATCGCGCCCATCCAGCGCAGGTAGCGCAGCCGCGCCTCGGTGGTCGCAAACTCGGGCACCGGCGGCGCGCTGTTCGCAATGGCAGCGCTCAACGCGCTGCGCACCGCGTCGGCCAGCGGCTCCTCGATCTGCCCGCCCGCCCAAGATTGCTCCGGAAAAGAGAGCACGAGAGGACCGATCCACGCTGGGATCAGCAGTTTTCTTCTTGAAATCATCACGCAAACAGGGGCCTGGCGCAGCACGGTTCCGCGCGAACGCCCCTCGTCTCGTTCATGGCGCGACCGGCAGAACCCCCAGGCCGAGGCGAGCAGCCAGGAAGGCGTGCAGCTCGCTCAAGGCCACGCCGGTGGCTTCGGTGTCGCGCCGGTGTTGGTACTCCACCCGGCCGTCTTTGAGGCCGCGCTCGGAGATGACCACCCGGTGCGGCACGCCGATGAGTTCCCAGTCCGCGAACATCGCGCCGGGGCGCTCGCCGCGGTCGTCGAGGATCACGTCCACGCCGGCTTGGGCGAGCGCGTCATGCAGCGACTCGGCGGCACTGCGCACCGCCTCGCTGCGGTCCATGCCGATGGGGCAAATCACCAACGTGAACGGCGCGATGGCGTCGGGCCAGATGATGCCGCGCTCGTCGTGGTTTTGTTCGATCGCCGCCGCCGGCAACCGCGTGATGCCAATGCCGTAGCAGCCCATTTCGAAGAAAGCGGGTTTGCCGTCCTCGCCGAGGAAGCTTGCGTTCATCGCCCGGCTGTACTTGGTGCCGAGATAGAACACATGGCCGACCTCGATGCCGCGCTCGATCGCGAGCACGCCCTTGCCGTCGGGCGAGCGGTCGCCGGCGACCACGTTGCGCAGGTCGGCGACCAGCGCGGGCTCGGGCAGGTCTCGGCCCCAGTTCACGCCGGTGAGGTGCACGTCTTCTTCGTTGCCGCCGCAGATCCAGTCGGCCATGAGCGCCACTTCGCGGTCGGCCACGACGGTCACCGGCTGCTGGAGGCCCACCGGCCCCAGATAGCCCGGCCGGCAGCCAAAGTGCGCTTCGACCTCGGCTTGGGTCGCGAAGCGATAGCCGCCCTCCATGCCGGGCAGCTTGCCGACCTTGACCTCGTTCATGTCGTGGTCGCCGCGCAGCAACAGCAACCAGATGCGGGTCGCGGTGATGTCCCCCGCCTCGTTGCGCGTGTCGGTGGCCAACACCAGCGACTTGACCGTGCGCTGCAGCGGCACACCCAGCAGTTCAGCCACCTCGGCGCAGGTGCTCTTGCCCGGCGTCGGTACGCGCTGCAGCGGCTCGGTCGGCGCCGGCCGCGGCCCTTCGGGCGCCAGCGCCTCGGCCTTCTCCATGTTGGCGGCATAGTCGCTCGTCGGGCAGTAGACAATGGCGTCTTCGCCGGTGGCAGCGATCACCTGGAACTCTTCGGACAGGTCGCCGCCGATGGCGCCGCTGTCGGCCGCCACGGCTCGGTATCGGAGGCCAAACCGGTCAAAAATGCGCCGATACGCCTGCGCCATGACCTGATAGCTCGCCTGGGCACCCGCGGCATCGCGGTCGAAGCTGTAGGCGTCCTTCATGATGAATTCGCGCCCACGCATCAGGCCAAAGCGCGGCCGGCGCTCGTCGCGGAACTTGGTCTGGATCTGGTAGAAATTTTTGGGCAGCTGCTTGTAGCTGCGCAGATCCTGGCGCGCAATGTCCGTGATCACTTCCTCGCTGGTCGGCTGAACGACGAAGTCGCGGCCGTGCCGATCCTTGATGCGCAGCAGCTCCGGCCCCATTTTGTCGAAGCGCCCCGTCTCCTGCCAGAGCTCGGCGGGTTGCACGATCGGCATGAGCAGCTCGACGGCGCCGGCGCGGTTCATTTCCTCACGCACGATGGCCTCGACCTTGCGGATCACCCGCAGACCCAGCGGCATGTAGTTGTAAATGCCCGCGCCGAGGCGTTTGATCATGCCGGCGCGCATCATCAGGCGGTGGCTGATGACTTCGGCGTCGGCCGGGGCTTCGCGCAGGGTGGCAATGTGGAATTGGGTGGCTTTCATGAACTCGCGTATGGAAATGAACGGGGCGGCAACTGGGCGGCGCGCCGCCGCCGGATGCGGCCCGGGCCAGCACCGCGGGTAGACACGCATTGGAAGCGCGCGCCCCGGCAGGCATAATGGCCGCAGTCTACAGAATTGGGGTTTGATTATGCTTGACCGTGAAGGCTTTCGGCCCAACGTCGGCATCATCCTGCTCAACCAGAAAAACCAGGTGTTCTGGGGTAAGCGCATCCGCACCCACAGCTGGCAGTTCCCCCAGGGCGGCATCGACCGGGGCGAAACACCCGAGCAGGCCATGTACCGCGAATTGCACGAGGAAATCGGGCTGCGGCCCGAACACGTGCGCATCATCGCCCGCACCCGCGACTGGCTGCGCTACGAGGTGCCAGACCGCTACATCCGCCGCGATTCCCGCGGTCATTACAAGGGTCAGAAGCAAATCTGGTATTTGTTGCAGCTCACGGCCCAGGACTGGAACCTGAACCTGCGCGCCACAGACCATCCGGAATTTGACGCTTGGCGCTGGAACGACTACTGGGTGCCGCTCGACGCCGTGGTCGAATTCAAGCGGGGCGTCTACGAAATGGCGCTCACCGAACTGGCGCGCTACCTGCCGCGGCGCGAAGGCAGCAATCGCTTCCTGCGCGGCAGCATGCGTGGGCGCGACGAGGCCCCCGCGCGTCCCCGGCCCTGCATGCTCAAGCCGCCGATCGAATTGCCGCCCGGCGCGAGCTTCGACCCCGATCCTTCACGGGGCGGGGCGCAACCCCAAGCCGGCGCGGGAGACCCGCTCGAGCCCGATGCCGCGCAGGCCCGACATGCAAGTCCATGAGCCATCCACGCGCCCGCTGCGCAAGATGGCGGGTGCGCACAGGCGGGTGCTCGTGGGGCACCTGCTGGCTGCATGGAGCATCGCCACCGCGCTCGGCGCAGCCCATGCCCAGAGCGGCGACGCGCCGAACGCGCCACCGCCCTGGCCTGCCCCCAGCTCACCCTCAACGTGGATCGGTCTGCCCCAAACCCGTGGATCGACCTTGAACGTCGCCCTCGACCCCGCCGGTGTCGAGGTCACGCCAGACGGCGTCGTGCATTTCGTCCTCGTCATGGGGACGACCGCCGAGGGCAGCGCGCCGAGCGCCTTGCGGGCCAGCCTGCGCTGCCAAACCGCCGAATACCGGATTGAGGCGCGCTTTCAGGCCGACACCGGCTGGGTCATGGCGCCCCAGGACCTGACTTGGCAGCCCATGTCAGAAACCCCGCTTGGACGGCTCAGCTGGATGATCGCCCGCAACGGCGCCTGCGAAGGCCGCACGGTGGCGGGGTCGGCCTCTGAGATCGTGCGGCGCCTGCGGACCGGGCGCGTCACCGGCTACGAATGAGCGAACGCGACGCTGACCCTTCCGCCGTCGGAACTGATTCAGCCTTACCCTGAACCTTGGCTCACCGAGCCGCGGTGACGACCAGGTTGTCCCGGTGCACCATCTCCGGCTCAGCAACGTAACCAAGCAGAGTTTCGATCTCGCTCGACGGCTTGCGGCACAGCAGTCGGGCCTCGCCGCTCGAGTAATTGGCCAGGCCGCGGGCGATTTCTGCGCCTTGCGGATTTCGAATGGCGATGACGTCGCCGCGAACGAATTCACCCTCGACGCCCACCATGCCGATGGGCAGCAGGCTTTTGCCCTCGCAAAGCAGCTTTTCGACGGCCCCGGCATCCACCTCGACCGCCCCGCGCAGCTGCAAATGGTCGGCCATCCACTGCTTGCGCGCCTGCTTCTTCGCGGTTTGCGCGACGAGCAAGGTGCCGATGGGCTCGCCCTCGAACAAGCGCCGGAGCACCTCGGGCTCCCGACCCCAGGCGATGACCGTCGACGCACCGGAGCCCGCCGCCCGTCGCGCCGCCAGGATCTTCGTCAGCATGCCGCCGCGCCCGATGCTCGAGCCGGCGCCGCCGGCCATCGCCTCCAGCACCGGATCACCCGCGCGTGCCTCGCGCACGAGCTCGGCCGCGGGATCCTTGCGGGGGTCGGCGGTGTAGAGCCCTTTTTGGTCCGTGAGGATGACGAGCACGTCGGCCTCGATCAAGTTAGCGACCAAGGCGCCGAGGGTGTCGTTGTCGCCAAACTTGATTTCGTCCGTGACCACCGTGTCGTTTTCATTGATGACCGGCAGCACTTTCAAGCGCAGCAAGGTCAGCAGCGTCGAGCGGGCATTGAGGTAACGCTCCCGATCGGCGAGATCGGCATGCGTCAGCAGCACCTGGGCGCTGCCCAGGCCATGCGCGCGCAATTTCGACTCGTACATTTGCGCCAGGCCCATTTGGCCCACGGCCGCCGCCGCCTGAAGCTCGTGCAACTCCTTGGGCCGCTGCGACCAGCCGAGCCGCTTCATCCCTTCGGCAATCGCACCGCTCGAGACCATCACGACCTCACGCCCCTGCGCGACCAGGGCCGACAGCTGCCGCGCCCACTCCCCGATCGCGTGCTCATCGAGACCGCGCCCCTCATCGGTGACCAGACTCGAGCCGACCTTGACGACGATCCGCTGCGCCCCGCGCAGGATCTGATTGACCTTTTTTTCCGTCATTTAGGCACCACGCGGGCGTAAATTCGAGCCTCAATGCTCACTTTTTTGAACCGATGTCGCGCCTGGCTCCGTTGCGCTCGCGTCCATCTCCGGCGTGCTGAATCGGGGATCCACCACCTCGGGCACCTGCTCCCGGACGCGCTGCGCCTCCAGATGCTGGTACACCGCGCGGATGAGTGTGTCGCAACCCTCGTGCGTCAACGCCGAAATTTCGAACACCGGCCCTTTGTACCGCAGCCGCTTGACGATGTCCTTGATCCGGGCCGCACGCAGCTCGGGGTCGAGCATGTCGCACTTGTTGAGCACCAGCCAGCGTGGCTTTTCAAACAGTTGCTGATCGTACTTCTTGAGCTCGGCCGCGATCGCACGCGCCTGCGCCACCACGTCCACCGTTTCGTCGAACGGCGCCACATCGACCACATGCAGCAGCAGCCGGGTGCGCTGCAGGTGCCGTAGGAATTGATGACCGAGACCCGCGCCTTCGGCGGCGCCCTCGATCAAACCCGGCACATCGGCCACCACGAAGCTCTGCTCCGGGCCGACGCGCACCACACCGAGGTTGGGGTGCAAGGTCGTGAAGGGATAGTCGGCAATCTTCGGCCGCGCGTTCGAAATCGCCGCAATCAACGTGGACTTACCCGCATTGGGCATCCCGAGCAGTCCCACATCGGCGAGCACCTTCAGTTCGAGCTTGAGGCTTTTACGCTCACCCGGCCAACCCGGTGTCTTCTGTCGCGGCGCACGGTTGATCGCGCTCTTGAAGCGCATGTTGCCGAACCCCCCGTCGCCGCCCTTGGCGATCAGGATGCGCTCGCCGGGTTTGAGCAGTTCGTAGAGCACCTCGCCGGTTTCGGCATCGCTGATGACCGTGCCCACGGGCAACTTCAGCGTGATGTCATCGCCCGCCGCCCCGAACATGTCTGAGCCCATGCCATGCTGGCCGCGTTTGGCTTCGAATCGCCGGGTGTAGCGGAAATCCACCAGCGTATTCAGACTGGCATCGGCGACCGCCCAGACATGGCCCCCGCGGCCACCATCGCCGCCGTTGGGCCCGCCAAATTCCTTGTACTTCTCGTGTCGAAACGAGACGCACCCGTTCCCGCCATCGCCCGCGATGACCTCCACGTATGCTTCATCGACGAACTTCATGGTCGGCTCCGTTCTACACCCTCAAAAATCCAAACCCTCACGCACGGCGGCCAGGAGGTGCCTGGTCTCGCGCCCAATCCCTACAGATGGGGACCCATCCGCACCGTCCAAGCCCTAAGCTCAGACGCGGCGTCGGCGCATCCGCTTCCGAGCAAGGGCAAGCCCTGCAACGAAAAAGCCCCGACCAGGCGGGGCTTTGACGATGCAGGGCAAGACGCTCAGAGCGGCGTCACGCTCACCGTGTGCCGGTTCAGAGGCCCTTTGACCGCGAAGGTCACCTGACCGTCGACCAGCGAGAACAGCGTGTGGTCTTTGCCGATACCCACGTTCACGCCGGGGTGGAAACGCGTTCCCCGTTGCCGCACGATGATTGCGCCGGCCGAGACACGCTCTCCACCGAACGCCTTGACACCGAGCATCTTCGGCTTGGAATCGCGTCCGTTGCGCGTAGAGCCGCCGCCTTTTTTCTGTGCCATGACTGATGCTCCTTAAGCCGTGATCGCCCCGATTTGCAGTTCGGTGAACTGCTGGCGATGCCCTTGATGCTTCTGATAGTGCTTGCGACGGCGCAGTTTGAAAATGCGCACCTTGTCGTGCTTGCCATGGGCCACGACCGTGGCCTTGACCGTCGCACCGGACACCAGGGGCGTACCCACCTTGATCTCGGCGCCGTTTCCGACGGCCAGAACCTGGTCGATCACGATTTCCTGGCCTACGTCCGCAGCAATCTGTTCTACTTTGATTTTGTCGCCGGCTGCAACCCGATATTGCTTGCCACCGGTTTTTATGACCGCGTACATGTAAACCTCTTCTGTGAGTATCTGCAGACGGATTTCCGCAGAGCCCGCGAGTATAACAAAACTCCGACCCGCGCTACCCACGGCCCGGCTGGCAACACGCCCTTCGAAACGGCGCTTTCTATAATCAGGACAGCTTCGCCCCTGGGATACGCCTTGACTTCAGCCCCTGCCCTCAGTTTTCAAGAACTCGTCCATGACGATCTCGCCGCAGTCGATCGCGTCATCGCAGAGCGCCTGGAATCGAGCGTCCCGCTGGTGGGCGAAGTCGCTCGCTACATCATCGGCGCCGGCGGCAAACGCCTGCGCCCGGTGCTGCTGCTCTTGACGGCGCAAGCCCTCGGTTGCCAGCGACGCGAGCGCCACACGCTCGCTGCGGTGGTCGAATTCATCCACACAGCGACCCTGCTGCACGACGACGTGGTCGACGAATCGACCCTGCGCCGCGGCCGCGCAACGGCCAATGAGACCTTCGGCAATGCCGCCAGCGTCCTGGTTGGCGACTTCCTCTACTCACGCGCCTTCCAGATGATGGTCGATGTCGGCGACATGCGCATCATGCGCATCCTGGCCGACGCGACCAACGTGATCGCTGAAGGCGAGGTGCTGCAGCTGATGAACATGCACGACGCATCGCTCAGCGAAGAAAGCTACCTCCAGGTCATACGCTCCAAAACCGCCAAGCTCTTCGAAGCCAGTGCGCGCATTGGCGCCGTACTGGCCGGCGCCGACGACGAGACCGAGCGCCGCTGCGCCACCTACGGACAAGCGCTGGGCACCGCCTTTCAAGTGGTCGACGACGTGCTCGACTACACCGGTGCACCGCAAGAGCTGGGCAAAAACCTCGGCGATGATTTGCGCGAAGGCAAGGCGACGCTGCCCTTGATCTTTGCCATGCGCCGCGCAAGCGCCGAACACGCTGCACTGGTCCGCAGCGCCATCGAAACCGGCGGCTGCGACCAACTCGACGCCATCGTTCAGATCGTGCAGCGAACCGGTGCCATCGAAGCCAGTATGGAGGCGGCACGCGCCGAAGCCCTGCGGGCAGCCGAAGCGGCGGGCGGCCTGCCCGAAAATGCCTACAGCCAGGGTTTGCTACAATTGGCGACTCAGCTTCTGGAGCGACGTCACTGACAGGAGTGATGCCGCGTCGATCGCGAATTCGATCGGTCGCAACAGAAGCTTTTCGGGGTGTAGCTTAGCCTGGTAGAGCGCTACGTTCGGGACGTAGAGGCCGGAGGTTCGAATCCTCTCACCCCGACCAG
>NZ_JAEMQB010000067.1:0-11218 GCF_022759015.1 Tibeticola sp.
AACCACGCCAGCACGAAGCGGGCGAGGTGGCGGGCATGGCGCAGGCGCGAAAGCATCGGCGGATTATCGCCATTTCCCGCCGAAGCGATTGATGCCGATCAATCCCGCATGTCCGCCCGGTGACGCCGCACCGCCGCACGCGATCGTCGCGCCAGATCACGGTCAGCCCCAGTGCCCCTCGTGGCCGGCGGTGGGCAGCTTGCCGTTGGGAGCGCGTATGCAGAGGTCGAGCACGCACCCGTCCGCACCGCGGCGGGTGATGATGAGCGTTTGATGGCGACTGTCGTCGGGCGGGGGCGCCATCATGGGGGTCTCCTTGGGTTCCGTGCAGAATCGGCTTTTCGTGCCGTCCTGGAGGCGCCAACCTTGACCGCCGTCAAGACGGCTCGGGCCGCAGGCGCGGATGATGCATACGAACCTGTGGACTCGCCTTTTTGGAGAACGATGAATGAACCCCGAAACCTTGCAAGCCCTGCGCGGCCAGTTGCTGCGGATGCGTGAAGACCTGCTCGAGCGTGTGCGCGCCCAGCGTGGCGGTACCAAGAGCCGCGTCGAAGCAGCCGCCGAGCACTTCGAGCCCGACTCCGTGGACGACTCGCCCGCTCAGCGCGAGACCGAACGCGAAACCGAATTCGCTCTCGAAGAACACGAGCTGGCCGAACTCAGCGCCATCGACGCCGCCCTGGCCCGCATGGATCGCGGCGAATACGGCACGTGCATCGACTGCGGGGTCGAAATTCCCGCCGCGCGCCTGCAGGCCGCTCCCGAAACCCCTCGCTGCGTCGCGTGCCAGGAAGCCTACGAACGCCGGCACGGCACCCGCGCATGATCGGTCTGGCGTCGCGGCGCCGAAGCGGGAGGCAGCCGTGAATGAGTACAACTTCGCCTCCGCGACGGTGTTGCTGCTGCTCATCACCGACCCGCTGGGCAACATCCCCATCTTCGCCAATGCGCTGAAGCGGGTGGAGCCTGCGCGGCGGGCGCGGGTGATCCTGCGCGAGGTGCTCATCGCCTTCGTGCTGCTGCTGGCCTTCATGTTCATGGGCGCGGGTTTCCTGCGCCTGATGAATTTGTCGGACCTGTCGCTGCAGATCGCGGGCGGGGTCGTGCTGTTTTTGATTGCCCTGCGCATGATCTTCCCGCCGCCTTTCGAGGAGCAGGTGTCCGACGCCCACGAACCGCTGATCGTGCCGCTGGCCGTGCCTGCGCTGGCCGGCCCCTCGGCGCTCGCGACCGTGTTGCTGCTCGTGAGTCAGGCGCCCGAACGCCGCCTCGAGTGGGTGGCGGCGCTCACCGTCACCATGCTCGTCTGCGCGGTGGTGCTGGTGCTGGCCGAGCGCATCCAGCGGCTCGTCGGCGAGCGCGTGGTCATGGCCTTCGAACGCCTCATGGGCCTGATCCTCGTGGCCATTTCGGTCGAGATGCTGTTGCGCGGCTTCAAGGCCGTGCTCCGCGCCGCTTGAAGGACCGCCGCCCCTTGCTCAGTCGGTCGCAACCTTGAGGCCGGCGGCGCGCCACTCGGGAAAGCCGCCGCGGAACCAGTGCACGCGGCTGTAGCCCGCCTTGAGCGCCGCCACGCTGGCCTTGTAGCTCTTCCAGCACTCCGGGCCGTTGCAGTTGAAGACGAGCGCGGCGCTCTTGTCTGCGGGCAGTTGGCTCAGGTCGAACTGGTCTTTGCTGGCGTCGAAATCGGCGTCTTTGGCGCTGTGCTCGACGTAGGGCACGAGCTTCGCGCCGGGCAGGTGGCCGGCCTTGAATTCTTCGGCGTTGCGCGTGTCGATCAAGTGAGCGCCGGCCGCGGCGAGCTTGGCGACGGCCGCCGCATCGACCACGGTCGCACCAGCAAGACTGCGCGGCGTGAAGTAGCCGAGGGTGGAGACATAGTCGAAGTCAGCCTTGGTCAGAGTGACCGGTTTGCCGCCTTCGGCCGCGCCGAGCGACCCGGAGAGCGCCGCGCGCAGCGCGTCCGCACCGGGCTTGGCACCGTCTTTGAGCGCCATGGCCAAGCCCGGCACCGGTTTGGACTCGAGCACGAGCTTCACCGGCTCGCCCGCGGCCACCCAACGGTCGAACACCGTGCGCTCCACAGCCACCACGTCACAGCGCTTGACCTGCAGACACAGCAGCAGCGCGTCCTGATAACGCGTGTCGTAAATCGCTGAAAAATGCCGCTTCAGCGTGGTGTTGGCGGCATTGACTTCGCCGCGCACCAGATAGGTCACGAGGCTGTCCTGCGCGGGCAGGCCGAGCTTCTTGCCTTGCGCCTGCGCGAGGCTGCCGACCGCGCTGTCCTTCGGTGCCACCAGCACCGCGCGCACCGGGCGATCCACGCCGACGACCGGCTGGTAGCCGTAGCGCACCGCACTCCCAATGACATGCGCCGGCCCCACCACCAAATCAGGAATGCGCGTGCGCACCGCGGAGAGATCGGCGGTCGCGTCCGTGGAGAGCTTCAAATCGGCCGAGAGCTTGTCCTTCCTCAGCGCCGACTCGAGCGCAGCCTTCCAGGCCTGATAGACCGAATAACGAGCCTGTTCCCCCTGGTCACCGGGGTTGATGAATCCGCGCAGATCCGCACCCTGGGCACCGGCCACCGCGCCAAACACCACCGAAACCGCGACCAGCGCGCGCCGGCGTGCGTGGTGACCGAGCGCATGAAAAGTATCGAATGGTTTCATGCGCATATTCTGATCGAAGATTTGGCGCCCGTCACCAACCACCGGCCAAGCCCACGGCCAGCGGTTTGCCGTCGCTCAGGCAACGCTGAATAGGTTCCCGTGATGGCGCGCGCGAGGGACTTGTTCAGCGTTGCCCTCAACGCTGCAGCGGCGCAATGCGCTGGTCGATGGCGCCGCAGAGGCTCAGCCCGTCGAGGCCCTTCATTTCGATGCGGATGGTGTCGCCGTACTTCATGTAGCCGGTGCTCGGCGCGCCGTCGAGGATGGTTTCGATGGCGCGCTTTTCCGCGATGCAACTGTAGCCCTTGGGCCACTGCGGCCGGCCGTCGATCTCGACCCCCTTGTTGCTGACCGTGCCACTGCCGACGATGGAGCCGGCGCGTACGTTGCGCGTCTTGCAGATGTGGGCGATCAACTGGCCGAAATGAAAGGTCATCTCCGGCCCGGCCTCGCACAGGCCGACCTTGCGCCCGTTCCAGGTCGATTGCAGCGTGAGGTTCACGCGGCCGCGGTCCCAGGCCGCTCCGAGTTCGTCGAGCGTGACGGCCACGGGGCTGAACGCGGTCGCCGGCTTGCTTTGGAAGAAGCCAAAACCCTTGGCCAGTTCGGCCGGGATGAGGTTGCGCAGGCTCACGTCGTTGGCGAGCATCAGCAGCCGGATGCCTTCGAGCGCCTGCTCGGGCGTGCTGCCCATGGGCACGTCGCCGGTAACCACGGCGATTTCGGCCTCGAAGTCGATACCGTAGTCTTCGCTGGGCACGACCACATCGTCGCAGGGGCCGAGCAGCTCGTCGCTCGCGCCCTGGTACATCAGCGGGTCTTCGTAAAAGCTCGCGGGCACCTCGGCTCCGCGTGCGCGCCGTACCAGCTCCACATGGTTGATGTAGGCCGAGCCGTCGGCCCACTGGTAGGCGCGCGGCAGCGGCGCCATGCACATCTTCGGGTCGAACGGAAACGCATGGCGCGCCTTGCCGCCGTTGAGCGCTTCGTACAAGTCCTGCAACTGCGGGCTCAGGAACCCCCAGTCGTCGAGCACCTGCTGCAGCCGCTCGGCGATGCCCGTCGCATAATGCGCCATGCTCAAGTCCCGCGAGACGACCACCAGTTGGCCGTCCCTCGAACCGTCCCGATACGTCGCCAGTTTCATCGACCTGCCTCCGGGTTGCACCGCGCCGAGGCTCGGTGTTCGCGTTACGAATAGGTAAATGACTTTACCCTAAAGAAATCTGCGAGGATTCTATTGCAGCGCCGTCGGTCCGCCCCCGTCCCTGAAGACGACCCCAGCAGCTCCGCCCTGGCCGCCGAAAACGCGGCCCGCGACCGTGCCGGCATCCAGTCGGTCGAGGTTGGCTTCGCTTTGCTCGAAGTCCTCGCCCGCGCCACGGCGCCCTTGATGCTGCGCGACCTCGCCAGCGCCGCGGACATGAGCGCGGCCAAGGCGCACCGGTATCTGGTCAGCTTCCAGCGCCTGGGCATGGTGACGCAGGACCCGGCCAACGCGCGCTACGCGCTCGGTCCGATGGCGCTGCGGCTGGGCCTGGCCGCCTTGCATCAGCTCGACCCCGTGCGGCTCGCGCGCGAGCGCGCCGCCGAACTCGCCGCCACGCTCGGACACACAGTGGCGCTCGCCGTCTGGGGCAACCACGGCCCGACCATCGTGCACTGGCAAGAATCGGCCCTCGCGCGTCCGGTCACGCTGCGCCTCGGCGACGTCATGCCCTTGCTGGGGTCGGCGACCGGGCAGTGTTTTGCCGCCTGGCTGCGCCCGAGGGCACGCGGCGCAGCAGCCCGCGCGCTCGACGCGATGATCGACGCCGAGTTGCGACGCATCCGTGCGCTGCCCCCCGACGCCCGCGGCGAACTGCCGCTGACCCACGCCGAGGTGCACGCCTTGTTGCAGCGGGTGCGCGAGCAGGGCATGGCGCGGGTCGTCGGCACCTTGCTGCCCGGCGTGGCGGGCTTCTGCGCCCCGGTCTTCGATGCAGACGGGCGGCTGGCGCTGGGCATGGTCGCACTCGGGCCGGTTCCCGCTTTCGACGCGCAATGGGGCGGTGCCGTGGAACGCGCGCTGCGGGCCCAAGCCCAGGCACTGAGCGCCGAGCTCGGTTGGCCGGGCGCAGCAAGCGACGCGGCCCGCCCATGAGCGCCGGCGTCCCCATGCCACTGGCGCCCCGCGCAGCAAGCGATGCGGCGGACCGCGCCCGCCCACCGACCTGGGCCATCGTGTTCGTGGTCGTGGCGCATCTCGCGCTGCTCATGGGCTTCGGGGCGCGCCCCCCCAGTCCCGCGCCTTCGACCGCCGCGCCGGTCGCGCTCGAAACCCGCCTGCTGCCAGCGACGACACCGACGGCTGGGCCGGCCGCGCCCCCGCCGAAGGCTGCAGCTCCTGCCCGGTCGCCTGCCCCCCGCCCCGCCCCACAGGCCGAGCCTGCGGACGCAGCGGCGCCCGAGCCTGCGGCGGCGGACACCCCCGATGCCGGGCCGACGCCCCCCCCGATCGAGGCCGTCGCCGCGTCCGAGGCTGCGCCCCCGGTTGCCGTGCCCGCCGCCAGCGCGGCCTCGGAGGTGGTGGCGGCAGCGTCGCCGCGTGACGAGCCTTCGACGAACCTGAGCGCGGCGCGCCCGCCGGCCGACCCGCTCGATACGGTGCGCCAGGGGCCGATGCTGGCGGGCGCGGTCGCACGCGGCGGCGCGCCGGGCCCGTGGCCCTTCAAGCTCGTGCCACCGCTACGCGCGCGTTACACGGTGGAGGCGCGGGTCCGCGGCCTGCCATTTCATGCGCGGGCCGAGATTCTTTGGCAGCACGACGGGCGACGCTACCGCGCGCGGCAGGAAATCGGCGCGCTGTTCCTCGGCGCGCGCGTGCAGACGAGCGAAGGCCTGCTGCAAGCCGAGGGGCTCGCCCCGGAACGCTATGCCGACCGCACCAAGAGCGAGGTCGCCGCACACTTCGACCGCGCCCAGGGTCGCGTCGTCTTCAGCGCCAATACGCCCGATGCGCCGCTCTACCCGCTGGCCCAGGACCGGCTGAGTCTGTTCCTCCAGCTCGCGGGTTGGTGGAACGCAGCGCCGGAGCGCTTTGAACCGGGCACCGAACTCACGCTCGAGGTCGTTGGGCCGCGCAGCGCCGAGCCCTGGCGCTTCGTCTTTGGCGCCGATGAGCATCTCGACACGCCTCTGGGCGCGCTCAGCGCGCGGCGGGTGCTGCGCGAAGGTTCGGGGCGTTACGACCTCAAGGCCGAACTTTGGCTCGGCCCGCCGCCCGTGCACGGCCTGCCGATCCGCATCCGGCTCACGCAAGCCAACGGCGACTTCGTCGACCTGCTCATCCAGGAAATCGACACCGCACCCGAGCCGCAGTAAGGCCGCGGTCGACCGATGGCGCCCGCCGGGCGCGCAGTGCACCCCTCCGTCGACCCGATCGGGCGACGGATTTCCTGCCGAAGCGGCGCGGTTTCAACGGAAAGTTAGTGCACACTCCATTTCTGCAAACATACCCCTGCCGGCCTTGAACCCGGGGGCTTTGGTGCAATATGGGGCACCAGGAGCGCCCGAGGTGCCCGACTTGAAGGAGAATGCGCGTATGAACCTGCTTTACGACTCTGACAGCTTTGCGGTGATGCATCTGCTGGCCAATGCCGAGGCGGCCGATGCTGCCCAGCCCGGCGAGCCGGTGCTGGCGCGCCACGGCTTCGAAATCGTCGACAAGCGGCACGGCAAGGAGATTTACCTCGACGGCTCCTGGGCCGAGCTGTTCCAGCAGCAAATTTCCGCCTGGCAGGCCAGCACGCCCACCCAGGAAGAGGTCGAAGACACGCTCGAACGCTACGCTGCACTGGCCCAGCAACCGGTCGTCGTGCACTGAACGCCGATCATGCGCGCGAGCGGCCCGCGTAGCCTCCGCCACGCCGTCCTTTGGACGGCGTTCGCGTCTCTAGCGCTGCTCGCGGGGTGCGGCAACCCGGCGCCATCGCGCCCTGGCCCGGAAGCAGCCGTGCGACGCTTCGACGTTTCGTGGGCCGACGACCCGGCGAATCGGGTCGCGCGGGTGCGTCCGGCATTGCGGTCTCTGGAGCCGTTCGATCTGCTGCTCGTGGGGGAGCGGCACGATGCGCCGGAGCACCAGGCGCTCGAAGCCACGATCGTGCAGGTACTGGCGCAGGAGCAGCGGCTTGCCGCGCTGGCGCTGGAGATGGCCGAGCGCGGCCGCAGCACGGCAGGCCTGCCTCGCGACGCCGACGACGATGCCCTGCGGCTGGCCCTGGCCTGGAACGACGCAGGCTGGCCCTGGCCGCTCTATGCCCCGGCGATCCGCGCGGCGGTGCGCGCCGGCGTGCCGGTCGTGGGCGCGAATCTGCCCGATGCGTCGATCGGGATCACTTCAAAAAACAGAGCGCTCGACGAGCATTTGACGCCGGCAAACCGGCAAAAACAGATCCAAAAGATCCGCGAGGGGCATTGCGACCTGCTGCCCGAGCGGGCTTGGCTTCCGATGCTGCGGGTGCAGACCGCCCGCGATGCGGCCATGGCGCAAACCCTGCGCGCAGCGGCGGCCCCGGGTCGCGTCGTGGTGCTGCTGGCCGGGTCCGCGCATGTGGACCGGCGGCTTGGTGTGCCGGGGCATCTGGATGGCGCGGAGCGCGTGCGCTCGATCGCGCTCTATGCACCGTCGGTGCCGGGCGACGTGCCGCCCGAGCTCGACGTCGATGCGGTGTGGATCACCCCGCCGCGTGCCGAAGCCGACCCCTGCGCCGCGCTGCGCGAGCGCTGGGGGCAGCAAGGCCATCAGTCGTAAATCTCGGCCTCGGGGTCGGTGGCCTCGAGCTCGTAGCTCGCCGCGAGCATGGCCAGGCGGCCGATGACGCCGTACATGTAGAAGCGGTTGGGCGCGCTGGCGCCGGGCTTGATGCCGGGCTGCGGCAAATGGGTGCTCTGCTCGAACGCCAGTGGCACGAAGCTCGCGCCTGGGGCGTTGAGGTTTTCGTCGACGCCGCGCTCGGCATGCACGCGGTAGAAGCCGCCGACGACGTAACGGTCCATCATGTAGACCACCGGTTCGGCCACGGCTTCGTTCACCCGCTCATGGGTGATGACACCTTCTTGGATGATGACGTCGCTCACCGACTGGCCGTCCTTGATGACGCTCATTTTGTTGCGCGTCTTGCGGTTGAGCGCCTCGAGCTCCTTGACGTCGCGCACCATCATGATGCCCATGCCGTAGGTGCCGTTGTCGGCCTTCACCACTGCAAACGGCTTTTCATGGATGCCGTACTCCTTGTATTTGCGGCGGATGCGGGTGAGCAGCGCATCGACGTTGCTGCGCAGGCATTCCATGCCCGTGCCCTCGGAAAAATCCACCTCGCCGCACTGGCTGAACATCGGATTGATGAGCCAAGGGTCGATGCCGATGAGTTTGCCAAAGCGCTTGGCCACCTCCTCGTAGCAGCGGAAGTGGTTGCTCTTGCGGCGCACATGCCAGCCCGCGTGCAGCGGTGGCAGCAGGTATTGTTCGTGCAGGTCTTCCAGGATGCCCGGCACACCCGCCGACAGATCGTTGTTGAGCAGGATGGTGCAGGGTTCGAAATCCTTGAGCCCGAGCCGCCGCGGCGTGCGGATGACCGGCTCGAGCGTGAGCGATTCGCCCGTGGGCAGCTCGATGACCGTGGTCTCCTTGATGTCGGGGTTGATCGAGCCGATGCGCACATTCAGCCCCGCCATGTAGAAGATGCGCCGCAGCTGCGCCACGTTGCTCAGGTAGAACAAGTTGCGCGTGTGGTTCTCGGGAATGATGAGCAGGTTCTTCGCCTCGGGGCAGATCTTCTCGATCGCCGCCTGCGCGGCCTGCACCGCCAGCGGCAGCATTTCGGCCGTGAGGTTGTTCCAGCCGCCGGGGAACAGGTTGGTGTCCACCGGCGCGAGCTTGAAGCCGGCATTACGCACATCCACCGAGCTGTAAAACGGCGGCGTGTGCTCCATCCACTCCAGCCGGAACCAGCGCTCGATCGCGGGCATGGAGTCGAGGATGCGTTGCTCGAGTTCGTTGATCGGCCCGGTCAGGGCGGTGACGAGATGGGGAACCATGGGCGGCCTTGAAAGCGTGTGCGGGTGTGGCGGAGATTGTAGGCACGCACAGTGACGGTGGATGGAGCGCGCCAAGTGCGCGCGCCCTCAGGCGACGACCGCTGCCGCCCGGGACCATCGCAGCCGGCCCGGTCCCGGGCCTGCATGCCACGTGAGGCTCATGTGCGCACCTCGCCTTGGCCGAGCACCACGTACTTGAGGGAGGTCAGGCCCTCGACGCCGACCGGACCGCGGGCGTGGAATTTGTCGGTGCTGATGCCGATTTCGGCGCCGAGGCCGTACTCGAAGCCGTCGGCAAAGCGCGTGCTGGTGTTGACCATGACGCTGGCCGAATCGACTTCGCGCAAGAAGGTCTGTGCGTGCATGTGGTCGCGCGTGAGGATGGCGTCGGTGTGGTGACTGCCGTAGCGGTTGATGTGCGCGATCGCCTCTTCGAGGCCCTCGACGACTTTGATGCTCACGATGGGCGCGAGGTACTCGGTGGCCCAGTCGGCCTCAATGGCGTCGGCGAGCCGCGCCCCCGGCACCGTGGCGAGCAGCGTGCGTGCCTCGGGGCAGCAGCGCATCTCGACGCCCTTGGCCGCCCAGCGCGCGCCGAGCTGCGGCAGGAAGTCGGCCGCCACCCCGCGCGCGACGAGCACGCTTTCGGTCGCGTTGCAGGGGCTGTATTTCTGCGTCTTGGCGTTGTCCACGACCTCGAGCGCCATCGCCAGGTCGCAAGGGTCGTCGACGTAGCTGTGGCAATTGCCGTCGAGGTGCTTGATGACGGGCACCTTGGCCGACGCTGCGATGCGCTCGATGAGGCCCTTGCCGCCGCGCGGAATGATGACGTCCACGTACTGCGGCGCGGTGATGAGCGCGTCGACGGCGGCGCGGTCGGTGGTGGGCACGAGTTGCACGGCCAAGGCGGGCAAGCCGGCATCGGCGAGCGACTGCTGCACGAGCCGCGCGAGCGCCGTGTTCGAGGTGATGGCCTCGGAGCCCCCGCGCAGGATGCAGGCGTTCGCGCTCTTGATGGAGAGGCTCGCGGCCTCGATGGTCACGTTCGGGCGGCTCTCGTAAATCATGCCGAAGACGCCTATGGGCACGCGCATCTGGCCGACGCGGATGCCACTGGGCTGCTGCTTGAGGCCGATGACCTCGCCGATCACGTCGGGCATGGCCGCGAGCTGCTCGCAGCCGAGCGCACAGGTTTCGATGGCCGAGTCGCTGAGCTTGAGCCGGTCGAGCAGGGGGCCGGAGAGGCCCGCGGCCGCCGCGCGCTCGAGGTCTTGCGCGTTCGCGGCCTGCAAGGGTGCCCGGTGCTCGCGAAGCAGCGCGGCGAGACGCCGCAGCGCCACGTTGCGCGCAGCGGTGCTGCTCTTGGCGATGAGGGACGAAGCCGCCCGGGCCTGCTGGCCGAGCGTGTGCATGAGTTCGGTGATCGATACGGCAGAGGTCGAAGCGTTCATGCCCTGTATTGTCCGGCGAAACCCGAAGCCACGCGCCGCGCAGCCCGGCCGCGGGCGCGCGCCATCCCGGGAACGGATGCAGCCTTGCCCTCAGCCTCAGCGGCGGCGCGGCGCCATGCACAGCCGCGCCAGGCGCAGCGCCAGGCGTTGCAGCGCCTGCCAGGGGTCGCTCGGCCAGTCGGGGGCGCCGAGGCCCTTGACGATGCCGTCGACGGTGTGGGCGTCGAGCAGCAGTTGCGTGAGTACTGCGGGCTTGAGCTGCGGCAGCACACGCTCGAACAGCCGCTCGCGCGCGCCCCAGATGCGCTGTTCGCGCAGTGCCACCGGCAAGGGGCGACCGGCTTCGAGCGCGTCTTTCACGCGCTTCAAGGCGCGGATGTCTTCGGCCAGCGTGTAGTGCACGAGCACGGCCGCCTCGCCCTCGGCACGCAAGCCCTCGAGCATGCGCTGCACGCGCGCGAGCTGGCCGCCCAGCACCGCCTCGGACAGCTTGAACACGTCGTAGCGCGCGACGTTGAGCACGGCGGCCTCGACCTGCTCGAAGCTCAGCACCACCGGCGCCTCGGCCGAAGCCGGATACAGCAGCGCGAGTTTTTCGACCTCCTGATGCGCGGCCAGCAGGTTGCCTTCGACGCGGTCGGCAAAGAACTGCAACGTGCGCTGGCCGGCTTCTCCGGGTTCGACCCGCAGGCCCCGCGCGGCCAGGCGCTGAGCGATCCACTCGGGCAAAGCCGCGCGCTCGACCGGGTCGATCGGCACGCTGACGCCGTGCTGCTCGAGCGCGGCGAACCAGGCGCTCGAGCGCGTGGCTTTGTCCAGGCGCGGCAGCACGACGAGGGTGAGCGTGTCGCTGCTCTGGGCGCTGTTGCGCGCGAGCTGCTGCAGCGCCTCGCCGCCGTCCTTGCCGGGCTTGCCGGAGGGGATGTGCAGCTCGACGATGCGGCGCTCGGCAAACAGGCTCAGCGCGTTGCCGGCGGCGAGCACGCTGCTCCAGTCGAAATGCGCGCC
>NZ_JAEMQB010000057.1:0-20190 GCF_022759015.1 Tibeticola sp.
CGTCCACTGGCCGTGGGAAAACGCTCGCGGAACACGACCGGCTGGCCGGGGTCGTCGGCAGACACGCAAGGGTAGGTGACGCTGCCCTCCTGCTCCAGCCGCGCCCAGGAAATGCCGCCGATGGCCGCTGCCATGGTCTGGCGCATTTCCTCATAGATCCGCTCCACACCGTAGTAGCCGGCGTGATTCGGTGCGGTGTTGCTCTTTTTTTCATAGTTCCACTGGAGCCCGAGCCGCTCGGCGAGGCGCTGCAGAATCCACAGGTCCGCGCGGGCTTCGCCGGGCGGCATTCGCACCTGGCGACCGAGCTGCACCGTGCGGTCGGTGTTGGTCGCCGTGCCCATCTTTTCGAACCAGGTGCTCGCCGGCAGCACCACGTCGGCCAGCCAGGCGGTCTCGGTCAAGAAGGCATCCTGGACGACGAGATGCTCGAGCCGTGCGAGCGCGGCACGCGCGTGCGCGAGGTCCGGGTCGCTCATGGCGGGGTTTTCGCCCATGATGAGCATGCCGCGGATGCGCTGCGGGTCGGCTTCGGCCGCCAGCGCGGCGTTGAGGATCTCGACCACCGTGAGGCCCGGCACGTCCGACAGCGGCACGCCCCAAAACCGCGAAAACCAATCGCGCACTTCGGGGTCGGCCACGCGCTGGTAGTTGGGCAGCATCATGGGGATGAGCCCGGCGTCGCTCGCGCCCTGCACATTGTTCTGCCCGCGCAGCGGATGTAAGCCCGTGCCGGGCCGACCGATGTGGCCGGTGACCGCAGCCAAGGCTATCAAACAGCGCACGTTGTCCGTGCCGTGCACATGCTGCGTGATGCCCATGCCCCAGAAGATCATTGCGGCTTGGGCGCTGGCATAGGCGCGGGCGACTTCGCGCAGCGTGTCGGCGGCGATGCCGCAGAGCGGCGCCATGCGCTCGGGGCTGTAGTCGCGCAGATGCTCGACCAGCGCCTCATAACCCTCGGTGCGCGCACGCACGAAGGATTCGTTCACCAGCCCCTCGGTCACGATGACATGCAGCAAGGCATTGAGCAGCGCGAGGTCGGTGTCGGGCTTGAAGCGCAGCTCCCGCCACGCGTGCAGGGCCAGATCGGTGTGGCGCGGGTCGGCGACGACGAGCCGCGCGCCGCGGGCGACCGCATTTTTGATCCAGGTCGCAGCGACGGGGTGGTTGCTTGCGGGGTTGGCGCCGATGACGAGGATGAAATCGGCATGCGCCACGTCGCGCACCGGGTTGCTCACCGCGCCCGAGCCCAGGCCCTCGAGCAGCGCGGCCACGCTCGACGCGTGGCACAGCCGCGTGCAATGGTCCACGTTGTGGGTGCCAAAGCCGGTGCGCACGAGCTTTTGGAACAAATAAGCCTCTTCGTTCGTGCCCTTGGCCGAGCCGAAGCCCGCGAGCGTCTGCGGCCCGTGCTGCGCGCGCAGGCGCAAAAAGCCCGCGGCGGCCAGGCCGAGCGCCTCGTCCCAGCTCGCCTCGCGGAACACCTCGCGCCAATCCAGCCCGCGGCGGATCGCGGCCGGATCCTTCGGCGCGCCGGGTTTGCGGATCAGCGGTCGGGTCAGCCGCTCAGGGCTGTGGGCGTAATCCCAACCGAAGCGGCCTTTGACGCAGAGCCGCCCTTCGTTGGCCGGGCCCATCGCCCCTTCGACCGCGACGATGGTCTCGCCCTCGACCGCGACACGAATGCGGCAGCCCACGCCGCAGTAGGGGCACAAGGTGTCGACCTGCCGGGCGCCCGCCCCCGCTGCCGCTCGCGCGGGCAGCAGCGCCCCGGTGGGGCAGACCTGCACGCACTCGCCGCAGGCCACGCAGCGGCTCGCGCCGAGCGCGTCGTCCAAGTCGAAGACGATGCGCGCCTCGGCGCCGCGGCCGGCAAAGCCGATGACTTCGTTGCCCTGCACCTCGCGGCAGGCCCGCACGCAACGGGTGCACTGGATGCAGGCGTCGAGCCGCACCGCAATCGCAGGGTGGCTGGTATCGGGCGCGACCGGCGCGCGCGCCAGCGCCGTCAGCGCCGGCCGCGGCGCGACCTGCCAACGCTCGGCCCAGTGCCCAAGCTCGCCCCAGGTCGGCAACAGGGCCGGCGCGCGCTCGGCCGGCGGCAGGTCGGCCAGCAGCAGTTCGAGCACCATCTGTTGGCTCTGGCGCGCCCGCGGGCTCTGGGCACGTACCTTCATGCCGGGCTGCGGGCTGCGGCAACAGCTCGGGGCCAGCACCCGTTCGCCCTCGATTTCGACCACACACGCGCGGCAGTTGCCCTCGGGGCGCAGGCCGTCGCGGTGGCAGAGGTGGGGAATGGCAACGCCGTGGCGGGCCGCCGCCTCGAGGATGGTCTCGCCCTCCAAAGCGTCGATGGCTCGGCCGTCGAGTTCGAAACTGAAGGCGGCACGCACGGGCGCCTCGGTGTCCGGCAGGGGCTTCATGGGAGGGCCTCCGGGGGTGGCTCGGCGGCCAGCCCGACCTCATGGGGGAAGTAGCGCAGCACGCAGCGCAAGGGGTTGGGGGCGGCTTGCCCCAGCCCGCATATCGAAGCGTCGGCCATGACGAGGGCAAGGTCTTGCAGCGTCGCCGCATCCCAAACCGGCGCGGCCATCAGCGCGGCGGCCTTGGCGGTGCCGACGCGGCAAGGCGTGCATTGGCCGCAACTCTCGGCAGCAAAGAAGCGCATCGCGTTGAGCGCGGCGTCGCGCGCGCGGTCGTGTTGGCTCAGCACCACCACCGCCGCCGACCCGATGAAGCCGCCGTAGGGCTCGAAGCGACCGAAGTCGAGCGGAACGTCGGCCAGGCTCGCCGGGAAGATGCCGCCGCTGGCGCCGCCGGGCAAAAAGGCGTAGAGCGTGCGGCCCTCGGCCATGCCGCCGCAGTATTCGTCGATGAGTTCACGCAGCGTGATGCCCGCCGGTGCCCGCTTCACCCCGGGCAAACGCACATGGCCGCTGACGCTGTAGCTGCGCCAACCCTGGCTGCCGTGCCGGCCGCCCGCGGCGAACGCAGCGCCACCTCGCTCGATCAGCTCGCGCAGCCAGAACACGGTCTCAGCGTTGTGCTCGAGCGTGGGCCGGCCGAACAAGCCCACCTCGGCGATGTAAGGCGGGCGCAGGCGCGGCTCACCGCGCTTGCCCTCGATGCTCTCGAGCATCGCCGACTCCTCGCCGCAGATGTAGGCCCCGGCGCCACGGCGCAGTTCGATTTCGGGCAGCGGGCAGGGCGGGTCGGCTTCGAGCGCGGCGAGTGCGGTTTGCAGCCGCGCGCGCAACTCGGGGTATTCGTCGCGCAGGTAGAGCACCACCCGCTCGGTGCCCACGACTTGCGCCGCAATCAGCACGCCTTCGAGGAAGCGGTGAGGGTCGGCAAGCAGGAAGTGGCGGTCTTTGAAGGTACCGGGCTCGCCCTCGTCGATGTTGACGGCGAAGCAGCGCGGCGCAGGCTGCGCGCGCACGATGCGCCATTTGCGCGCCACGGGGAAGCCCGCACCGCCGAGGCCGCGCAAACCGGCGACCTCGGCCAGCACGCGCTCCGCATCCTCCTCGCCATTCACCAAAGCGGCGGCGAGCGCGTAGCCACCGGCAACGCGGTAGGCCTGGTATTCATCAAATTTGAGAGCAGCTAGCGAGCGATTCACGCCGGGATTCTGGGTTTTTTGTCCAAAATCCGGCTGCTGAACGGCATGCAGAGCTGCCTCGATGGCGTGCGCGTCCGCCGGCGCTACGCTGCATGCGGCGCCGCGCGCCTGCACCAGCGCGGCCGGCGCCTGGTCGCAGCGCCCGATGCAGGGCGCAGCCACGACCCGGATGCCCGCGCCCAGCTGCGCGCGCAAGCGCTCGATCAGCCCCGACGCGCCCGCCATGGCGCAAGAGAGGCTTGCACACACCCGAACCGTGGCCTGCGGCGCCGTGGCCCCGTCGGGCAGGATGTCGAAGTGGTGATAGAAGCTCGCCACCTCGTACACCTCGGCCGGTGCGAGGCGCATGGCCTCGGCCAGCGCCAGCAAATGCCGCTCGAATAGCGCGCCGAAGGCGTCGTTGAGCCGGTGCAGGTACTCGATCAAGCGATCCCGCGCCCATCCATCGGGCGGCGCCTCACCCAGCAGCGCGCGCACTTCAGCCCGAGCCGCTGCATCGACCGGACGACCTTTGGGCAGCAGACGCGGACGACGCGGCCCAGCCGACGGATCGGGCGGCGCGGACGGGAACGGCATCGGAGAGGATGGCGGTGGCATGGGGCACAGCGTACGGGTTCCGCCGCCAGCGTCAAGCCCCGCCGAGGAGGGCGGGGTCAGCGTTGCCCGGTCCTCAGGTGTCCTTCGAGATCTTGATCGAGGGGAACTTGCTCGAGAAGTCTTTGGCCTTGGCGGCGATTTTCACCGCCACCTGGCGCGCCACGGTGCGGTAAATCTCTGCCACCTCACTGTCGGGGTCGGCGACGACGGTGGGCTTGCCGCTGTCGGCCTGCAGCCGGATCTGCTTGGTGAGCGGCAGCGCGCCGAGGTAATCCACGCCCAGCTCGGCGGCCATGTTCTTGCCGCCGTCGGCGCCGAAGATGTGCTCGGTGTGGCCGCAGTTCGGGCAGCAATAGACCGCCATGTTTTCGACGATGCCGAGAATGGGCACGCCCACCTTCTCGAACATCCGAATGCCCTTGCGCGCATCGAGCAAGGCGATGTCCTGCGGCGTGGTGACGATCACCGCGCCGGTCATCGGCACGCGCTGCGACAGGGTCAATTGGATGTCACCGGTGCCCGGCGGCATGTCGACGATGAGGTAGTCCAAATCCTTCCAGTTGGTCTGCCGCAGCAGTTGTTCGAGCGCCTGGGTCGCCATCGGGCCGCGCCAGATCATGGCCTCGTCCTTGTCCACCAAAAAGCCGATGGACATGACCTGCACGCCGTGATTTTCCAGCGGCTCCATGGTCTGGCCGTCGAGGCTCTCGGGCCGGCCTTCGATGCCCATCATCATTGGCTGACTGGGGCCGTAGATGTCCGCATCGAGCAGGCCGACCCGCGCGCCTTCGGCCGCGAGGGCGAGCGCCAGATTCACCGCCGTCGTGCTCTTGCCCACGCCGCCCTTGCCGGAGGCCACGGCGACGATGTTTTTCACCTGTGGCAGCAGCGCCACGCCCCGCTGCGCCGCATGCGCGACGATGCGTTGCGTGACGTTGGCCGAAACGTTGGCCACCCCAGGCACACTGCGCGCCGCGGCAATCAGCGCACGGCGCAGCGCGGGAATCTGACTCTTGGCGGGGTAACCGAGTTCCACATCGAACGACACCTCGTCGCCCGTGATCTGCAGGTTCTTCAGGGCACGGGTGGAAACGAAATCCTTGCCGGTGTTGGGGTCGATGACGGTCTTGAGCGCTTCGAGGACGGCTTGTTCGGTAACGGGCATGGTGGCTTCGCGGTTCGGGGACAATCAAACGAGTAAGGTCGGCAGTCTAACGGCCCCAGAACGCCCAGCGCGGCTGGGGTTTTTCGTGGCCCATCGTTGCGGGTAAATCCCGATGCTCCGAGCCGGAGCACCCAGCAACCGCACTCCCATAATCCAAGGCCATGGACCACAGCCGGGAGCGTCAGGGCCTCGAACCGCCAGCGCAGCGCCGCTGCGCGCTGCTGCTCACGGGTGGGGGCGCACGCGCGGCCTACCAGGTTGGGGTGCTGCAGGCGATTTGCGCCATGCGCCGCGTGCACCAGCCGCACGACAGCGGGGCGCCATTCGACATTCTCGTTGGCACCTCCGCCGGCGCCATCAACGCCGCAGCCCTGGCCTGCGGCCTCGACGAGTTCGACGCGACCGTCGAGCAGATGGCCTCGATCTGGAGCGGCTTCGAAGCGGGCTAGGTCTATGGTGCAGACCTGCTCAGCGTGCTGCGCAGCGGTGCGCGGTGGATGGGTCTGCTCTCGATGGGATGGGTGCTCGCCCGCTTCGCGCGCATCAAGCCCAAGTCGCTCCTCGACAACACGCCGCTGGCAGAACTGTTGCAGCAGTGGGTGCCGCTCGAACGGTTGCCCGGCCTCATCGAACGGGGCACGCTGCGCGCGCTGGCCGTGACGGCTTCGAGCTACCAGTCGGGGCGGCACATCACCTTCTTCCAGGGCGCGCCCGGGCTCGAGCCGTGGGTGCGCTCGCAACGGCTTGCCGTCGAAGCCCCGATCACGCACACCCATCTGCTGGCCTCCTCAGCCATTCCCTTCGTGTTTCCCGCGCAAGAATTGCCGATCCAGCAAGGGCGCGAATACTTCGGGGACGGCTCGATGCGGCAAACCGCGCCCGTGGCACCGGCCATCCACCTCGGCGCGGAAAAAGTGCTCGTGATCGGGGCCGGCCGCATGAGCGAGCCGCGCACCTACACGCCATCACCCAGCGCCGGCGACTACCCCTCATTGGCACAGATCGCGGGACACGCACTCTCGAGCATCTTCCTCGATGCGCTCGCGGTCGATATCGAACGCGTCCGCCGCATCAACCAAACGCTGCGCCTGGTGCCGCCCGACTTGCGCGCGCACAGCCCGCTGCGGCCCGTGGAACTGATGGTGATTGCGCCGACGCAGCGGCTCGACAGCCTCGCGGCTCAACATGCGGACGCCCTGCCCGCTCCGGTTCGCAGCCTGCTCGGCGCCTTGGGTGTCTCGTCGGGGCGCAGCGCTGCGGCGGGTGGCGCACTGGCAAGCTACCTGTTGTTCGAAGCGCCGTACACCCAAGCCCTCATGGCGCTCGGCGCCGCCGATGCCTGGGCCGCCGAGGCCGAACTCTGCGCCTTCCTCGGCTGGAGCGCGCCGGATGCGGCACCGCCTCCGCGCATCGAACGCCGCCGCGACCCGCTGCGCGTGTAGCGCGGCCCCGGCCGAGCCACGCCCGCTCGGTTCTCCAGAGCGCTCTTTCGGCGTCGCTCGACGTCGCTTGGGGTGCGCCTCCTAAAATCGGCGCACACCTCCAAGGACCGATGTCTATGCTTGATACCCCAGCGACCGAAACCCCGCGCCAGCTTTTCGTGACCACGGCCCTGCCCTATGCCAATGGGCCCTTCCACATCGGCCACATCATGGAATACATCCAGGCCGACATCTGGGTGCGCTTCCAGCGGCTGCAGGGGCACCGCGTGTATTTCGTCTGTGCCGACGATGCACATGGCGCACCCATCATGATCGCGGCCGAAAAGGCCGGCAAGACGCCGCAGCAGTTCGTCGCCGAGATCGCCGCGGGCCGCAAACCGTACCTCGATGGTTTTCACATCAGCTTCGACAACTGGCACAACACCGACGGGCCCGAGAATCACCAGCTCGCGCAGGACATCTACCGTGCCCTCAAGGCCAATGGCTTGATCGCCACCCGCACCATCGAACAGTTCTTCGACCCGGAAAAGGGCATGTTCCTGCCGGACCGATTCATCAAGGGCGAGTGCCCGAAGTGCGGCGCCAAGGACCAGTACGGCGACTCCTGCGAGGTTTGCGGCGCGGTCTACAGTCCCACCGAACTGAAAAACCCCTACTCGGCGCTCTCGGGTGCCACCCCGGTGCTGCGCAGTTCCGAGCACTTCTTCTTCCGCCTCTCGGACCCGCGCTGTGTCGAGTTCTTGCAGGAATGGACCAGCACGCCGGGCCGCTTGCAGCCCGAGGTGCTCAACAAAATCCGCGAATGGTTCGAGCCCGGCGAGGGCGGCACCCCGACGCTGGCGGACTGGGACATCAGCCGTGACGCACCCTACTTCGGCATCGAAATTCCCGATGCGCCGGGCAAATACTTCTACGTCTGGCTCGACGCGCCGATCGGCTACCTCGCCTCGCTGAAAAACTTCTTCGACAAAGGCGGCGCACGCGCAGCCTACGGCGAAGCCCGCAGTTTCGAGGCATTCATCGCCGACCCCGCGGTCGAGCAGTACCACTTCATCGGCAAGGACATCACCTACTTCCACACCCTGTTCTGGCCGGCGACGCTGCATTTCAGCGGCCGCAAGACGCCCACCAAGGTGTTCGTGCATGGCTTTCTCACCATCAACAACGGCGAGAAGATGAGCAAGAGCCGCGGCACCGGACTCGACCCGCTCAAATACCTCGAACTCGGTATGAACCCCGAGTGGCTGCGCTACTACCTCGCGGCCAAGCTCAACGCCCGCAATGAAGACGTGGATTTCAACCGCGACGACTTCATGGCCCGCGTCAACGCCGATCTGATCGGCAAGTACGTCAACATCGCCTCCCGCGCGGCCGGCTTCATCAGCAAGCGCTTCGAAGGCCGGCTGGGCGAGGTCTCGGCGGATGGCGACGCGCTGCTCGAGCACCTGCACGACGCCGTGCCGCACATCACCGATCTGTATGCCGAACGCGAATTCGCCAAGGTGCTGCGCGAGGTCATGGCACTTGCCGACCGCGTCAACGCCTACGTGGACCAGAACAAACCCTGGGAGCTGGCCAAGCAACCGGGCATGGACGCGCGCCTGCACGACGTGTGCACCACCTGCATCGAAGCCTTCCGTTTGTTGACGCTGATGCTCAAACCCGTGCTGCCCGCGCTGGCCGCGCAGGTGGAAAGCTTCCTGCAAATCGCCCCCATGGACTACACCCAGGCCGACCAGCGCCTGGGTGCCGGCCACCGCATCGGTACCTACCAGCACCTGATGCAGCGCGTGGACGAAAAGCAGCTCGACGCGCTGTTTGCCCCGCCGCCCGAGCGGGCCGCCACCCTGGCCAGCCCCAGCGTGACCGCTGCAGCCAGCCCCGGCGGCGAACCGATCGCGCCCGTGATCGGTATCGACGACTTTGCCAAAGTGGACCTGCGCATCGCGCGCATCGTCTCGTGCGAGCGGGTCGAGGGTTCGACCAAGTTGCTGCGCCTGATACTCGACGTCGGCGAAACGGACGAAGCTGGTCAGCCGCGGCTGCGGCAGGTCTTTTCGGGCATCGCCAGCGCCTACGCCCCCGAAGAGCTCAGCGGCAAACTCACCGTCATGGTCGCCAACCTGGCGCCGCGCAAGATGAAGTTCGGGATCAGCGAAGGCATGGTGCTCGCGGCCAGCCATGCCGACGAAAAAGCCCACCCGGGCATTTTCGTGCTCACCCCCTGGCCCGGCGCGCAACCGGGCATGCGGGTGCGCTGAGCGGGGGCTACGGAGGGTTGATGATCGCGATCGCGCGCGTTTCATCCCCGCGGACGCGCGCGGCCTCGCGGCGCATCTCATGCAACAGCATTCGGGCGTCTGGCCACCCGCCGACGCTCTGAGCAATCACCACCCAGAGCCGCAGGCCCCGGCCGCGCTCGATCGTGGAGAAGCGCTGCGCCAGTCCCTGGGCGATGACGCGGGTCGCGACGCTGCGGGCCTGCTCGGGGGTGCGACAGTGCTCGAGGATCAGCAAAAACTCCGCGTCCCCCACGCGCCCGGCCGTATCACCCGGACGCATGACCCGCGTGATGGCAAGCGCAGCATGCACCAGCGCCGAGTTTCGGCCCGAGTCCCCGAGCTCGCGTCCGATGGCTTCGATGTCTCGCAAACCCACGAGCAGGGCGACCCGAAACTCGCCGCCGCCCTGGGCCCGCTCGATCGCATGGCTGAGCCGCTCGAGCGTCATGCGCTCATTGAGCAATCCGGTCGTCGGGTCGTCTTTCTGCAACGATGCCTGCCGAAGCTGCAGCTCGCGTTCGCGGCGATTGCGTTGCAACAGGCCAAACATGAACAAGGGAATTTCAAGCCAGGCTCCGATTTGCGGCCAGTAGGGCGTCCAAGAACGCCGCGGCAACCAACCGATGTTGCTCAGAGCCACGAAACCGGCCGCCAGCAGCAGGGCCGAGATGCCGGCCACGAACCACCAGCTGCTGTCCGAACGCCGCAGCGCATGCCAAAGCAGCACGCCCGGCAGCAGCGGAACGCTCGCCAAAAAGTACAGGTTCGCGTAGACATAGCCCGGCGTCAGCCCAAACCAAGCAAAGCGCAGCGCAAACACCAGCCCGATCCCCATCGAAGCCCAAAGCACCCGGTCCAACCAGGGGCTGGGCAAGGGTCGGACGATCTCCCGCACGAGCCAAGTCCCCATCACGAGGCTGAGCATCGGAAACACGAGTGGCGCCCGATCGGCAAGCAATGGAGCGTGCGGCCACAGGAAACGCGCAGCGGCCCCGACCAGCGAGGCCTGAGTCAAAGCCAACACCACGACGTAGGCCGCATAGAGCGCAAAGAGGCGCTGGCGGTAGACGAGCGCATGGGTGAGCGCCAAGATGACCACCAGCAGCACGAACCCGACATAGGCACCGACCGCCATCAACGCATACTGGGCTTCTTCCGCAAATTCCCGCTGCGTTTGAACCAGCACGGGGAGCGCGCTGGGGAGCCCATGGTCGACACGCAGCATCATCGCTGCCGGCTTCGCCAAGGCAAAGAAGACCGGGTGCAAATAAGGCAGCGGCCACTCGCTGTTGGGAATCTGGTCTCCCGCGCGACGCAGCTGCCACGGCGCCTGCGGATCGGTCCGCCAGAACAATTCGACCTGATCGACGCCCGGGTAAGGGACCGAGATGGCCAGCGGCTCATCCAGCCCAATCGGCCCCAGCAAAAACCAGTAAGCCTGCCCCGGGGCAAATGGCCAGATGCGTCGCGGCGTGTAGGGCTGAGCCTGCGCACCCTGGAGCTGCTCGAACGCCACGTCGGGCGTCGCGGTGCCCGTCGGGTCGAGCCAAACGGCCACGACGGGCTGCGACCCCTCGGCCGCCCACGCCGGCGCGGCAATGAGCCCCACCCAAATACCGACGGCCAGGACGCGCAACCATGCCCATGCCCACAAGCTCGGCCACCGGCCGTTCAAAGCCTTATGCGGCATCCCCTCTCCCTTGTTCTTCTTTTTGAAAGATTTTTCGGGAAGATAATAACGGAGCCATGAACATTCGCTTGACCTGGCTCAATCGTCATGCCAGCCCCTCGCGGCGCCGGCGCTTCATTGCGTTGCGACACCATTGCGGACCTCCTGCGCGGCTCACCCCGATTGGTGATTCCCGCTGTTCCATTGAATTCATGGAGGTTCCGTGTCCATTTCTCTCCCTCGTTTCCGCCCCGCGCTGATCGACAGCCTCAAGGGCTACAACCGTGAGCGCTTCACGCGCGACGTCGCGGCCGGGCTCACGGTCGGCGTCGTCGCCCTGCCGCTGGCCATGGCGTTTGCAATTGCCAGCGGCCTCAAGCCCGAGGCGGGCATCTTCACTGCCGTCATTGCCGGTCTTTTGATTTCGGTGTTCGGGGGCAGCCCGGTGCAAATCGGCGGCCCTGCGGGCGCCTTCATCGTCATCGTCTACGGCATCCTCGAGCGCTACGGCCTGGCCAACCTCATCATCGCCACCGCCATGTCGGGGCTGCTGCTGTTCCTCATGGGGGTGCTGCGACTGGGCACGCTGGTGCGCTTCATCCCGATTGCGGTGGTCATTGGATTTACCAACGGCATCGCGGTGCTGATTGCCCTCTCACAGGTCAAGGACGTGCTGGGCCTCAAAGTTGCGAAGATGCCGGCGGACTTTTTCGGCATGTTGCACACACTCGCCGACGCCCTGCCGACATTCAACGCCACGGCGTTGGCGCTGGCGGCGGCTTCGCTCGCCGTGATCATCATCTGGCAGTTCTTCATGCCCAAGATTGGCAGCGGCATTCAGTTCGCCGGCAAGCTCACGCCGATTCCGGGCTCGATCGTGGCGCTGGTGCTGGCGACCACGGCCACTTCGTTCTTCGGGCTCGATGTGGAAACCATAGGCAGCCGCTTTGGCGGCATCCCCTCGGGGCTGCCCGCGTTCACGCTTCCGGACTTCAGTTGGGAGACGGCGCGGCATTTGTTCATGCCTACCTTCACGCTGGCGATGCTCGGCGCGATCGAATCCTTGCTGTGCGCGCGCGTGGCGGACTCCATGACCGGCAGCCGCCACGACCCAAACCAGGAGTTGATGGGGCAAGGCATTGCGAACTTCGTCACCCCCTTCTTCGGTGGCATGCCCGCCACCGGCACCATCGCGCGCACCGTGACCAACATCAAGAGCGGCGCGAGCAGCCCGATTGCCGGCATCGTGCATTCCCTGACGCTGCTCGTGGTGCTGCTGGTGGCCGCGCCGCTGGCATCCAAAATTCCGTTGGCGACGCTGGCGGCGATTTTGCTGTTCGTGGCCTGGAACATGGGCGAGTGGCGCGAGTTCGTCCACCTGCGCAACTACCGGCTGCCGTATCGCGTCACGCTGCTGGCGGTGTTTTTCCTGACCGTCGTCTTTGACTTGACGGTGGCGGTCGAAGTCGGGCTGGTGGCTTCTTTGCTGACCTTCATTTACCGCATCTCGAGCCTTTCGCGCGCCGAGCTGGTGACGGCCGATGCCTTTCCCGAGCTGCGCGGCCACGAGGCGGAGATCCAAGCCTGGCGTCTTTATGGCGCGCTGTTTTTCGGGGCGGTCGAACTGCTCGAGCGGATCGAGCGCGAATTGCCCCAGCAGGCCTTGATCCTCGACCTGAAAAACCTGATTTACATGGATACGTCCGGAGCCGATGCGCTGCAAAGCCTCATCAAAACCTGCCACAAGCGGGGCGTGCGTTTCATCCTGTGCGGCATGAGTCACCAGCCGCTCGAGATGGCGCAGCGCAGCGGGCTGCTGGCGCTCGTCGGCCCAGACGCCATCTACCCGAGCTTGGCCGAGGCGATCCGCGCGGCAGTCCCACGGCAAGCTCAAGCTTGAGGAACAGCGAGCGACGCCCTGCCCGGACGCGGGCCTCGGGGCCTTGTCCCCGAGGGTGTGTCCCCAAGGGGCAGCAGCCCATAAAATGGCACGCCGCCGCCCGCCCGGGGCTGCGGCGCTTTACGGGACCTGTCGCACCATGTCGATCAAAGATTTCTTCCAGCGTCCGCATTACGTTTCGGACGCGACGCAGTTCATCGAGTCGCTCAAGAAGGCAAATCCGGATCTCGAGGCCGAGCAGCGGGCCGGCCGCGGCTTGCTGTGGGACCGGCCGCGCGACCGTGCGCTGATGCGCGATTTCGAGGCCGCGCGTGTGCCGCAAAAGCCCTACGTCTACCAGAACGAGTCCTGAGCGGCGGCCAACCCCCGTTGCGGCGCCCGATGAGGCCGCCCAACGCTCCCGACCAAGCTCTTTTTGAGCTTTTCTGTCCGAACCCCAGCGCCATCTGGTCGTATTCTGCTCCTATTTTTGAAGTGACGGCATGATCGCCCACGCTGCCCCTGAGAGCCACGCCACGCCGGGCGAGGGGCCGAGTGCGGCCATGCCCGAGCTTGTGGACCCGGTCGCCGTGGCTCGCCTCTACGGTGAGCCGCTGTTTGCGCTGCCGCAGGACCTCTACATCCCGCCCGATGCGCTCGAGGTGTTTCTGGAGGCTTTCGAAGGGCCGCTGGACTTGCTGCTGTATTTGATCCGCAAGCAGAACTTCAACATCCTCGACATCCCGATGGCCGCCGTGACGCGACAGTATCTGGCCTATGTCGAGGAAATCCGCAGCCGCAACCTCGAACTCGCGGCCGAGTATCTGCTGATGGCGGCGATGCTCATCGAGATCAAGTCGCGCATGTTGTTGCCGCGCCCGGTGACGAGCGACGCCGAGGAAGTCGAGGATCCGCGCGCCGAGCTGGTGCGCCGGCTGCTCGAATATGAGCGCATCAAGCTCGCCGCGAGCCGCATCGACGCGATGCCGCTGCTCGGGCGCGACGTGCTGCGGGCCCAGGTGGCCATCGAGCAGGCCTTGGCGCCTCGCCTGCCGGACGTGCGCACCGCCGACCTGCAGCAGGCCTGGCAGGAAATCCTGCGCCGCGCGCGGCTGGTGCAACGTCACCAGATCACGCGCGAAGAACTCAGCGTGCGCGAGCACATGAGCCTCGTGCTGCGGCGCCTGCAAGGCAAGCGCTTCGTCGAATTCGGCGAGCTGTTCGACCCGCACAAGGGCGTACCCGTGCTGGTGGTGACTTTCATTGCCATCCTCGAGCTGGCGCGCGAATCCCTGATCGAAATCACGCAGGCACAAGCCTTCGCACCCATCTGGGTGCGTCTGGCGTACACGCCGAGCTGAGATCCCGCACTCGGGCGCATCCACCCAACTAGCATCCACCATGAGCGAACGTTTTCTCGATTTCGATGTCTTGGTCGTCGGCAGCGGCCTCGCTGGCCTCTCGACAGCCTTGCACCTGGCGGCGAACCGGCGCGTCGCCGTCCTCACCAAGCGAGGTCTCGACGACAGCGCCAGCGCCTGGGCGCAAGGCGGCATTGCGGCCGTGCTCGACCCGAGCGACAGTTTCGACGCCCATGTGCGCGACACCCTCGTGGCCGGAGACGGGCTGTGCGACGAAGTGGCGGTGCGCCATGTCGTCGAGCACGCCCCCGAGGCGATCCGCTGGCTGCAGTCGCTCGGCGTGCCGTTTTCACTCGAGGACGGGCAAATCCACCTGACGCGGGAAGGCGGTCACAGCGCGCGGCGCATCGCGCACGTGGCCGACGCCACCGGTGCCGCGGTGCAACGCACCCTGATCGAGCAGGTGCGCAGCAGCCCCAACATCACGGTGCTGGAGCATCACACGCTGGTGGATCTGATCACCGGCTCACGGCTTGGACTCGAGGCGAACCGTTGCCTCGGCCTCTACGCGCTCGACGAGCTCAGCGACGAAGTGCTCACACTGCGGGCACCGCATACGGTGCTGGCCACCGGAGGCGCGGGCAAGGTCTATCTCTACACGACCAACCCCGACACCGCCACCGGCGACGGCATCGCAGCGGCCTGGCGCGCGGGATGCCGCGTGGCAGACATGGAATTCATTCAGTTCCACCCGACCTGCCTCTACCACCCGCTGGCCAAATCCTTCCTGATCTCGGAGGCGGTACGCGGCGAGGGCGGTCGCCTGATCCTGCCCGACGGCACGCGCTTCATGCCCCAGCATGACCCGCGCGCCGAGCTCGCGCCGCGTGATGTGGTGGCACGGGCGATCGACTTCGAGATGAAAAAGCACGGTCTGGACTGTGTCTATCTCGACATCTCCCACCAGAGTCCAGCGTTCCTCCAGGAACATTTCCCCAACATCCTCGCCCGCTGCGCCGAGCTCGGCATCGACATCACGCGGCAGCCGATTCCGGTCGTCCCCGCGGCGCATTACACCTGCGGGGGCGTCGTCACCGATCTGCATGCGCGCACCGACATTCCGGGCCTCTACGCGGTTGGCGAGACCGCATGGACCGGCCTGCATGGCGCCAACCGGCTTGCCAGCAACTCCCTGCTCGAATGCATGGTGTTTGCCCACGCGGCAGCGCGCCACATCGAAGTGACCGAACGCCACCCGCCTCCGGCCCTGCCTTTGTGGGACGACAGCCGCGTGACCGACCCCGATGAAATGGTGGTGATCTCGCACAACTGGGAAGAATTGCGCCGTTTCATGTGGGACTATGTCGGCATCGTGCGCACCAACAAGCGCCTGGAGCGCGCGGCGCACCGAATCGCAACCCTCAAGGGCGAGATTCACGAGTTCTATGCCCGTTTTCATGTGACGCGTGACCTGCTCGAATTGCGCAACCTCGTGCAGGTCGCGGACCTCATCGTGCGCTCGGCGCAGCTGCGCCACGAAAGTCGCGGGCTGCACTACAGCCGAGACTATCCGGCCAAACTGCCGCGCGCCCTCGACACCGTGCTGGCCCCTTTTTGAGACCAACCATGTACCGAACCCTACTCAAATCCAAGATCCACCGCGCCACCGTCACCCAGTGCGAGCTGCACTATGAGGGTTCGTGCGCGATCGACGAAGACCTGCTCGATGCGGCCGACATCTGCGAAAACGAACAGGTGCACATCTGGAACATCGCCAACGGCGAGCGCTTCATCACCTACGCCATCCGTGGCGAGCGCGGTACCGGCATGATCTCGGTCAACGGCTCGGCCGCCCGGCGCGCGGCGGTGGGCGACCTCATCATCATCGCCGCCTTCGCCCAAGTACCCGAAGACCGCGTGGCCGCCCATGCGCCGCGACTGGTTTTCGTCGATGCGACCAACCGCCCCGTGGATCTGCGCCACGCGGTGCCGCTGCAACGCGCCTGAGCCGGTCCGGGCTGCACCCGGATCAGTTCAGTTTCGATAGCAAGAAAGCCGCAATTTACGCCGGGATACCGCCAAAAATAAAACCCAGCGCGCCAGAACCTCACACCGCACCCAGCTCGGGCACCAGCGCACCGGCGTTTTGCCCGCTGCGTTGCGCGGCGGTGAACGCGAGCATGCGCTCGATCGGCAGGCGCGCACGGTCGATCAGCACCGCATCCACGGTGATTTCGTTGGCGCCGGTCTCGAGCACGCGCGCAACACCCGCAAGCCCGTTCATCGCCATCCACGGGCAGTGCGCGCAGCTCTTGCATGTGGCGCTGCGTCCGGCGGTGGGTGCCTCGATGAACACCTTGCCGGGGTTCTGGGTGCGCAGCTTGTGCATCATGCCGCTGTCGGTGGCCACGATGAATTCACGGGCATCCATCTCGCGCGCGGCTTTGAGGATGGCCGAGGTCGACCCCACCGCATCGGCCAGCGCCACCACGGCCGCGGGGCTTTCGGGATGCACGAGCACCTTGGCGCCGGGGTGCTCGCGCATGAGCGACTGCAACTCGAAGGCCTTGAACTCGTCGTGCACCACGCACGAACCCTCCCACAGCAGCATGTCCGCACCGGTCTGCTCGCGGATGTAGCCGCCCAGGTGCTTGTCGGGCGCCCAGAGGATTTTGTGGCCTTTGTCTTTGAGCGCGCGCACGATGTCGAGCGCGCAGCTCGAAGTCACGACCCAGTCGGCGCGCGCCTTCACCGCGGCGCTGGTGTTGGCATAGACCACCACCGTGCGATCGGGATGCGCGTCGCAAAAGGCGCTGAAGGCGTCGATCGGGCAGCCGAGGTCGAGCGAGCAGGTGGCGTCGAGGTCGGGCATGAGCACGCGCTTGTCCGGGCTCAGGATCTTGGCCGTCTCGCCCATGAAGCGCACGCCCGAGACGACGAGCGTGCGCGCGGGGTGCTCGCGCCCGAAGCGCGCCATCTCCAGCGAGTCGCTCACGATGCCGCCGGTCTCCTCCGCCAGGTCCTGCAAGTCCGGGTGCACGTAGTAATGCGACACCATCACCGCGTCCTGCGCCTTGAGCAGCGCGCGGATGCGCTCCTTGAGTGCCGCTCGCTCATGCGGCGCGGGCTCCACCGGCACGCGCGCCCAGGCATGGCGGGTGCTGCATGCGGGTTGTTCGTACTCGACATCAATGATCGTGTTCATGCTCATAGCTCCTCGAAGCGCATCGAGTAATCGGTGGCGACCACGTCCTTGGTCAGCGTGCCCATGGAAATGCGGTCCACACCGGTCTGCGCCAGTTCGGCCAGATTTTCCAGCCGCACACCCCCCGACACCTCGAGCACCGCCCGCCCGGCGTTGATGCGCACCGCCTCACGGATGGTCGCCAAGTCCATGTTGTCGAGCAGCACCATCCGGGCACCGGCGTCGAGCGCCTCCATCAGCTGCGCGAGCGTCTCGACCTCGATCTCGATGAACGCGGCCTGGGGCGCCACGCGCCGGGCAGCCTCGAGCACGGGCCGAATGCCGCCTGCGGCCGCGATATGGTTTTCCTTGATCAACACCGCATCGTAGAGGCCGATGCGGTGGTTCGTGCCGCCCCCCACCCGCACCGCGTATTTCTGCGCCAGCCGCAGGCCGGGCAAGGTCTTGCGCGTGTCGACGATGTGCGCGCGGGTACCGGCCACCTCGGCCACGCAACGCGCGGTTTTGGTTGCAACACCACTGAGCAGCTGCAGAAAGTTGAGCGCGGTGCGCTCAGCGCTGAGCAGGGCACGCGCATCGCCCTCGATGCGGACCACGCACTGAGCGGGCACGAGGCGCGCACCCTCGGTCGCCTCCCAGACGATGGACGCCTCGGGGTCGAGCGCCAGAAACGCGGCCTCCAGCCACGGGGCGCCGCAGAGCACGGCCGGCTCGCGCACCACGATCTGCGCCCGCGCCCGCCGCCCCGCGGGCACCAGGGCCGCAGTGAGGTCGCCGGTGCCCAGGTCTTCGGCCAGTGCGCGGCGCACGTCCTCGGCAGCCAGTCGGGCGACAAACTCGGGGTTTTGAAAATCCGTTTCGGTTGGCATGCGGCAAGCATAGCCGCATCGAATAGACTCGCGCCCACTGGCGCAACCACAACCCCAAGACCATGAGCCAAACCACACCTGCCCCCAGCGCGACGCCCTACGGAACGCTGCCCCCCGCCTCGCCCCTGCCGCAGCGGCGCCCGGTCAGCCTGCCGCGGCTGCATCAGATGCGCGCGGCCGGCGAGAAAATCACCATGCTCACCGCTTACGACGCCACCTTCGCTGCCGTGGCCGATGCGGCCGGGGTCGAATGCCTGCTCGTGGGCGACTCGCTCGGCATGGTCTGCCAGGGCCTCACGAGCACCGTGGGCGTCACGCTCGAAACCATGCGGTATCACACGGAAAGCGTGTCGCGCGGGCTGCGGCGCGTGCAGGGCACGGCCTGGATCATCGCGGACCTTCCGTTTGGCAGCTACCAGGAGTCGAAAGAACAGGCCCTGCGCAGCGCCGCGGTCTTGATGCAGGCGGGCGCCCACATGATCAAGCTCGAAGGCGGCGGCTGGACGGCGCCCGTGGTCGAGTTCCTGGTGCAGCGCGGCATCCCCGTCTGCGCGCACCTGGGGCTGACGCCGCAGACCGTGCACGCGCTCGGCGGCTACCGGGTGCAGGGCCGCGACGAAGAAGCTGCCGTGCTGCTGCGCCGCCATGCGCATGAGCTTCAGGATGCCGGCGCGACGATGCTCGTGCTCGAAATGGTGCCTGCACGGCTGGCCGGCGAGCTGACCGCCGAACTCACCCATTGCCACACGATCGGCATCGGCGCCGGCAAAGGCACGGCGGGCCAGGTGTTGGTGATGCACGACATGCTCGGCATCAACCTGGGCAAGACGCCCAAGTTCGTCCACAACTTCATGGCCGATGCCGGCAGCGTGCGCGGCGCCATCGAAAGCTATGTCCGCGCCGTCAAGGAAGGGCGTTTCCCGGTCGACGAACTCCATGCGTGGTAAGGCAACGCTGAACAAGCCCTTCGCACGTCGCGCATCCCGGCTGCGGGCGCGCACCATCGCGGGAACTGATTCAGCGTTGCGGTAAGCCCGCGGCGGCCGCCGCAATCCGACCGAATCCCCCCACAACCCCATCGATGCAAATCGTTCACACGCTCACCGACCTGCGCGCCGCCCTCGCCGGCCGCGGCAAACCCGCTTTCGTTCCAACCATGGGCAACCTGCACGACGGGCATCTCGCCCTGGTCGAGCTTGCCCGCCCTCGCGGCGACCTCACCGTGGCGAGCATCTTCGTCAACCGGCTGCAGTTCCTGCCGCACGAAGACTTCGACAGCTATCCCCGCACGCTCGAGCGCGACTGCGAGCGGCTGCGTGCAGCAGGCTGCGACCTGGTTTTCGCGCCCAGCGAGCGCGACCTCTACCCCGAGCCCCAGACCTTCAAGGTCCAGCCCGATCCCGCCCTGGCCGACATCCTCGAAGGCCAGTTTCGGCCGGGTTTTTTCACCGGCGTCGCCACCGTCGTCCTCAAGCTCTTTGCGGCCGTATTCGGAACCACCGGCGGCGGCGTCGCCGCGTTTGGCAAAAAGGACTACCAGCAGCAGCTCATCATTCGCCAGTTGGTCGAGCAGTTCATGCTGCCGGTGGAGATCCTCGTCGGCGAAACCCAGCGTGCCGAGGACGGCCTGGCGCTCAGTTCACGCAACGCCTACCTGAGCGAAGCCGAGCGCGCCGAAGCGGTGCAGTTGTCGCTGGCGCTGCGCGCACTGGCCCGCGACGCCCTCGCCGCGGCCGAGGGCCTGCCCACGCAGGCCGCAGCGCTCGAGCAGCGTGCCATGCAGGCGCTGGCCGCGCGCGGCTGGCAGGTCGACTACCTCACGGTTCGCCGCCGCATCGATCTGCAGCCACCGCGCCCCGGGGACGGCAGCGGCGCACTCGTGGTGCTCGGCGCAGCACGGCTCGGGCGCACACGCCTGATCGACAACCTCGAAATTTGAAGCACGCCTGAGAAGCCCTCAGAGGCTGAGAGGGAATTGGGCGTGCCCGAAGGGGCGCCCCAAAACGCGCCCGAGTAGGCGCAAAGCACAGCCGTAGCTCGGGCTACGGCGCGCATTTGCAACGCCCTCTGGCGTGTTTTGGGGCGTCAAAGCGGGC
>NZ_JAEMQB010000108.1:0-8389 GCF_022759015.1 Tibeticola sp.
CCCGCTTTGACGCCCCAAAACACGCCAGAGGGCGTTGCAAATGCGCGCCGTAGCCCGAGCTACGGCTGTGCTTTGCGCCTACTCGGGCGCGTTTTGGGGCGCCCCTTCGGGCACGCCCAATTCCCTCTCAGCCTCTGAGGCGCGGCGCTTGCGCCCTGCGCGCCGGGGTGTCTGCGCTCAGGCTTCATGCCAGGCCGCAGGCCTGTCGTTAGGGACCGGTCTCTAGGCTGGTTAAAATCAAACTTTTCACAACCCTCAGAGGGAACCCATGAGCGATATCGAAGCACGTGTCAAAAAGATCATCGCCGAGCAACTCGGCGTGGAAGAGTCCCAGGTCACCAATGAGAAAGCCTTCGTGGCCGACCTCGGTGCGGACTCGCTCGACACGGTGGAACTGGTGATGGCGCTGGAAGATGAGTTCGGCATCGAAATCCCGGATGAGGACGCCGAGAAAATCACGACGGTGCAAGCCGCCATCGACTACGCCAAGTCCAAGCAGGCCTGATCGAACATGACCCGTCGTCGCGTCGTCGTCACGGGTTTGGGCTGCATCAGCCCCGTGGGAAACACGGTGGCCGAGAGCTGGTCCAACCTGCTCGCTGGGCGCTCCGGCATCGGCCCCATCACCCGGTTCGATGCGTCGGCGTTTTCCTGCCGCATCGCCGGTGAGGTCAAGGGCTTCGACCTCGGTGCCTATCTGTCGCCCAAAGATGCGCGGACGATGGACACCTTCATTCAGTACGGCATCGCGGCGGCGGTCCAGGCCGTCGAAGATGCCGGCCTGCCCACGGGTGAGGCGCTCTCCGAAGAAGCCGCGACGCGCATCGGCTGCATCATCGGCTCGGGCATCGGCGGCTTGCCGCTGATCGAGGAGACGCACGCCGAGCTCGTGGCGCGGGGGCCGCGGCGCATCACGCCGTTTTTCGTTCCGGCCTCGATCATCAACATGATCTCGGGCCATGTGTCGATGCGGTTTGGCTTCAAAGGTCCGAACCTCGCCATCGTCACGGCCTGCACGACGGGCTTGCACAGCATCGGCGAAGCGGGCCGCATGATCGAATACGGCGATGCCGACGTGATGATCGCCGGCGGCGCTGAGTCCACGGTTTCGCCCTTGGGCATCGGCGGCTTCGCGGCCATGCGGGCGCTCTCCACCCGCAACGATGAGCCCGAGCGCGCCTCCCGCCCCTGGGACCGGGACCGCGACGGCTTCGTGCTGGGCGAGGGCGCGGGCGTGATGGTGCTCGAGTCCTACGAACATGCGAAGGCGCGCGGGGCAAGGATCTACGCCGAGCTCGCGGGCTTTGGCATGAGCGCCGATGCGGGTCACATCACGGCGCCGAACATGGACGGTCCGCGGCGGGCGATGGTTCAGGCGCTGGCCAATGCAGGCGTCGGTCCCGAGGCGGTGGATTACCTCAACGCCCACGGAACGTCGACGCCGCTGGGTGACATCAATGAAACCAATGCCATCAAGGCAGCGCTGGGCGAGCACGCGAAGAAAATCGTCGTGAGCTCCACCAAGTCGATGACCGGGCATTTGCTGGGTGCGGCCGGCGGCATCGAGAGTGTGTTCACCGTGCTCGCGCTGTACCACCAAAAGTGCCCGCCGACGATCAACCTCGAGAACCCGGATCCGGAGTGTGACCTCGACTACTGCGCGAACACGGCGCGGGACATGCGGATCGACGTCGCGCTCAAGAACAACTTCGGCTTCGGCGGCACCAACGGCTCGCTGGTGTTCCGCCGTCTCTGAGAGGCTGAGAGGAAATCGGTCATGCCCGCCTGGACGTCCCAAAGCACGCCCGAGGGCGTTGGCAATGCTCGCCGTAGCCCGAGCGATGGCTGTGCTTTGCGCCGACTCGGGCGCGTTTTGGGCCGCCCCTTCGGGCACGCCCCATTCCCTCCCTGCCCCTGACTCCATGCCCGTGGAGCGGCACGGGAGACACCACGCGCGGCGGCACCATCAGGTTCCCGCCGTTCGTTATGCGCTGCGACCCACCGCCGGACCCAAGGCGGTGGTCGCAGCGCTTTTGTTTTCGACCCTGATCTTCCTTGCCCTTGGGGTGCGGGCCGGCTTGTCCTGGGGCGCGGCATGGGCGGCAGGTGCCGTCGCCCTCGGCAGTGCGGGGTTTGCCCTGCGCACGCTGGGCCAGCCTTCCGAGGGCTGCTTGCAATTCGATGGCGAGCGCTGGCTCGGGCCGCAAGGGGCAAGCTGCAGTGCCTGGCGCGTGCGCCTCGACGGTGGCCGCTTCCTGTGGGTCGAGCGGGTGGACGGTTCGGGGCCGAGGTGGCTTTGGCTGTCTTGCAGCTTCGACCCGGAACACTGGGGCGCGCTGCGGCGGGCCATCGTCGCAACGGCGCGGCGGCAGGAGGCCGACCATGGATGAGTCGAGCGAGCGGCCCGCGCAAGGCGCAGGGTCCGCATCACCCCTGCCCGACGAGGACCGGCCGCTGGTCGAGCGGGCTCAGGCTGGGGACACCCGCGCCTTTGAATTGCTCGTGCTGAAGTATCAGCGCCGGGTGGAGCGGCTCGTGGCACGCATGATTCGCGACCCCGCCCTGGTCGAAGAGGTCACGCAGGAAGCCTTCATCCGTGCGTGGCGGGCGCTACGGCAGTTCCGCGGCGACGCGCAGTTCTATACCTGGCTGTACCGGATCGCGGTCAATACCGCCAAAAAAGCCTTGCTGGAACTCAAGCGCATGCCGCAGACCCGCAGCGACAGCGCCGAAGCCGAAGACGATGAAACTTCCGGCGCGAAAGACGAACCAACGACGGCGGAAACCCCGGAATCGGAACTGGCGGCGCGGGAAATCGCCGAGGCCGTCCATGCCGCAGTCGAGGACCTGCCGCCCGAGTTGCGCGAGGCCGTGACGCTGCGCGAGATCGACGGCTTGAGCTATGAAGAAATCGCCAACGTCATGAACAGCCCGATCGGAACCGTGCGTTCGCGGATCTTTCGTGCACGCGAAGCCATCGCGTCGAGGCTGCGGCCGCTGCTCGAGCACCGCAGCGGCAAGCGCTGGTGAAAGCCCGCCCCGTCCCGCCCAGAGCCGAATTTGACGAACTTTCATCGGAGTCCCGTGAATACATCGACACCCACTTCCGCGACCCGCATCGGAGCGCTGCCCCCGTCCGACGAATGCATCAGCGCGCTGCTCGACGGTGAACTCGAGGGTGCAGCGCTGGCGCTCACGATCGACGAAGTCAGTACCGACGACACGTCGTGCGCCAATTGGCGGCTCTACCGGCTGGCCGGTGAGGTGCTGCGGACCCAGGCGGTGGGCAGCGCCGCGCAATTGGGCGACCGTGCGTTTGCGCAGCGGGTTCGCCAGCTCATCGAGGCCGAGGCGGCTCAGGCGCAGCTGCCCCCGATGGCGCTCCACGATGCTTCTGAATCAATAGCAACAACGCACCGAATTACCCCGGCATCCAATCAAAAAGACTGGGAAAACCGTCCGGCGGCCAACGATCCGGTCTGGCGGTGGCGGCTTGCTGCTGCGGTCGCTTCGCTGGTGGCGGTGGTCTCGCTCGGCCTTCAGTTTGCCCGGCCCTCCGGGGATGCGGGCCCCGGGGCACCGATGGCCACCGCCGGTGACGCCTGGGTGTTGGCGACGCGAGCGCCCATGTCGGCGCGCGTGACCGCGCCCGCGCCGGTCGATGGCGCCACGCTTGGCGCCAGCGGTGCGGTCGAGGCGCGCGATGGCGTTGTTTTGCGCGACCCGGAGCTGGACCGCTTCCTCGCCGCCCATCGGCCCTGGGGGCCGGGCATGGGCGAGCTTGGCGTCGAAGCGCGCACGATCCAGCGCGTGGGTCTGAACGCTCCGGTGCGCTGATGCTGCAGCGTGCATCCCTCGCGCCTCGTGCGCCCTGGCGGGTACCCTTCGAAGGCGAGCGCACACAGGGGTGCGCGCGGCGAGCTTGGATTTGGCGCGGGCGACTCGCCGCGGGGCGGGTCGCGCGGATGGCCGTGCTCTGGGGTGCGCAAGCGATCGGGTTATGGGTTGGGCTGCTGGCGGTGCCCGTGGTCGCCGGGGCGGCGCCCGTCGCGGTTGCACCCGCGGGGTCGCTGGCCGCCCCATCCGCGGGGGCACCGCCGGCGGTGACCGCCGAAGCCGGAGGGTTGGCGGCGTGGCTCGAGGATTTGCATCAGGCGGCGCGTCAGCGCAGCTATGCCGGCACGCTGGTCGTCTCGGCCGATGGCGGCGTGCTCTCGACGGCTCGGCTCGTTCATGTGCATACCAGGGCAGCGACGCTCGAGCGGGTCGAAATGCTCAGCGGCGCGCAGCGCGTGGTGTTTCGCAGCGACGAACAGGTCGTCGTCTGGGACACGCCGCAGCGCCTGGTGCGCGTCGAGCCGATGGTTTTACTGAGCACCTTCCCCGACCTCAAGCACCCGCCGGGGACCGCCCTCGAAGCGCTCTACCACTTCCGCGCGATCGGTGTTGGGCGGGTGGCCGGCCATGTGGCCGATGGCTACGAGGTCTGGCCCCGAGACGCCCTGCGGTTTGCCCAGAAAGTCTGGCGGGCGCGCGAGGGCGGGCTGGTGCTGCGGCGGCAGATCCTCGACGCCGGCAGCGGTCGGGTGCTCGAAGAAACCAGTTTTACGGAACTTTCCTTCCAGCCGGTCATCCACTCCGAAGTGCTCGCGCCCCGGCTCGAGCTGCCCGAGGGATTTCGCTTGTGGCGCGAGCCGCTCGAGCCCACGAGCCTCGAGGCCGAAGGCTGGCGCATGGACGTGGTGCCTGAAGGCTTCGCCCTCGATCGCTGCGTTCGCCGCCATGAAGCCCCGTGGCGGGCGGGCGCCGGCGGTGAGGCCGCACGCGATCGTTGGGTGCTCCAGTGCATCTGGACCGACGGATTGGCTGCGGTTTCGGTGTTCATCGAGCCCTACGAGGCGCGGCGGCACGGCACGAGCTTGACCGCACGGGTCGGCGCGACGCAGATGCGCTCCCGGCCCGCCGAGGTGGCCAGCCCGCCCGCGTGGTGGCTGACTGCCGTGGGTGAGGTGCCCTTGCGCACGCTCGACGCGCTGCTGGTCAACCTGCGCCGCGTCGGACGTTGACGGATGGACGCCCGCGCCCGGGCGGGCGGTGATGGCTTATGGGCATGTGCCGGTGCGCGGGGCGTGCCCACTTCGACAGTCGAGTCAACAACGGAGAACATGATGACGAATCGATCCCTGTCCCTTCGGGGCACGCACGGCGCCTGGCGCCGGTGGGTGTCCATGGGTTTGTGTGTGACCGCTGCATGGGCGGCTTGGATTCCGCAGGCGCCCGCGCTGGCCCAGTCGCCGCAGCAGCAGGCGGTGCGTGTGCTGCCGGACTTCACCGACCTCGTCGAACAGGTCGGGCCCTCGGTGGTCAACATTCGCACCATCGAACGCGTGCGCGCGCCGCAGGAGGATGTCGAGATCGACCCCGACATGCAGGAATTTTTCCGGCGCTTCTTTGGTGTGCCCATGCCCAACATTCCGCGCCAAGCGCCGCGGCCCAACAACCGTGCGCCGGAGGAGGAGCGGCCGCGCGGCGTCGGCTCGGGCTTCATTCTTTCGCCGGATGGCTACGTGATGACCAATGCGCATGTCGTCGCCGATGCCGACGAAGTCATCGTCACGCTGACCGACAAGCGCGAGTTCAAGGCGCGCATCGTCGGCGCCGACAAGCGCAGCGATGTGGCGGTGGTCAAGATCGAGGCCAGCGGCTTGCCTGCGGTCAAGATCGGCGACGTCAGCCGTCTCAAGGTCGGGGAATGGGTGCTGGCCATCGGCTCGCCGTTTGGCCTGGAGAACACCGTCACGGCCGGCATCGTCAGCGCCAAGCAGCGGGACACCGGCGACTATCTGCCCTTCATCCAGACCGATGTCGCGATCAACCCCGGCAATTCCGGCGGGCCGCTGATCAATATGCGCGGCGAGGTGGTGGGCATCAACAGCCAGATCTATTCGCGCTCGGGCGGGTTCATGGGGATCTCCTTCGCGATTCCGATCGACGAGGCCATGCGCGTGAGCGATCAGCTGCGCAGCACGGGGCATGTCACGCGCGGGCGCATCGGCGTGCAGATCGACCGCGTGACCAAGGATGTGGCCGAAGCCGCCGGGCTGGCCAAGCCGCAGGGCGCTTTGGTGCGGGCGGTCGAGCCGGGTTCGCCCGCCGAAAAGGCCGGCATCGAGCCGGGCGACATCATCCTGCGATTCGACGGCAAGCCGATCGACAGTGCGAGCGATTTGCCGCGCATCGTTGGCGGCACCAAGCCAGGCACCCGAAGCACGGTGACGGTGTTCCGCCGCGGCGCGAACAAAGACCTGAGCATCGTGGTGGCCGAACTCGAGCCCGAGAAGCCGGTGGCGAAAAAGGGCGGTGGCAAGCCCGAGAAGCCGAAATCCGCGCTGACCGTGGCGCATCTGGGCCTGTCGGTGAGCGACCTCAGCGAAGCGCAGCGGCGCGAGCTCAAGCTCAAAGGCGGCGTGCATGTCGATGCGGCGACCGATGCGGCCGCGCGTGCGGGCCTGCGCGAGGGGGATGTGATCCTGCAGGTCGGCAACATCGAAGTGGCCAACGTGCGCGACTTCGAAGCGGCCTTGGCGCGGCTCGACCGATCCAAACCCGTCAGCGTGCTCTTCCGCCGCGGCGAGTGGGCGCAGTACGCGCTGATCCGGCCGGGGCGGTAAAGCCCGTAAAATATCGCACCCGGGTCGGTACTGGCGCCTGTTGCCCAACGAATTCGGGGTGACGGCGCCGAGTCCGATCACGCAGCGCGCCCCGATCGCGGGCGCGTTTTTTTTGCCCAAGCCGCAGGCCCTGATGGCCTGCCCAACCCCCTCAGCAATGAAACACATCCGAAATTTTTCGATCATTGCGCACATCGACCACGGCAAGTCGACGCTCGCCGACCGCCTGATCCAGCGCTGCGGCGGGCTGTCGGACCGTGAAATGAGCGAGCAGGTGCTCGACTCGATGGACATCGAGAAGGAACGCGGCATCACGATCAAGGCGCAGACCGCCGCGCTGCAGTACAAGGCGCGCGACGGTCAGGTCTACAACCTCAACCTGATCGACACGCCGGGCCACGTCGATTTTTCCTACGAGGTGAGCCGATCGCTGTCGGCCTGCGAGGGCGCGCTGCTGGTCGTTGACGCGAGCCAGGGTGTCGAGGCGCAGACGGTGGCGAACTGCTACACCGCGCTCGACCTTGGCGTCGAAGTGATCCCGGTGCTCAACAAAATGGATTTGCCGCAAGCCGATCCCGAACGCGCCAAGGCCGAGATCGAGGACGTGATCGGTATCGACGCGTCCGAGGCCATCCCGTGCTCGGCCAAGACCGGCATGGGCGTGGACGAGATCCTCGAAGCCATCGTGGCCAAGATTCCGCCGCCGCGGGGCAAGCCCGAGGCGCCGCTGCGCGCCATGATCATCGACAGCTGGTTCGACAGCTATGTCGGCGTGGTGATGCTGGTGCGCGTGGTCGACGGCCACTTGAGAAAAGGCGAGCGCATCAAGCTCATGGCCACCGACGCCACGTATGAGGCCAACCAGCTCGGCGTGTTCACGCCGGCCAACCAGCCGCGCGAGTCGCTCGAAGCGGGTGAGGTGGGCTACATCATCGCGGGCATCAAGGAATTGCAGGCGGCCAAGGTGGGGGACACGGTGACCTCGGTCAAGACCGCCAGCGGCGCCAATTTGACTCCCGCGACCGAGCCCTTGCCCGGCTTCAAGGAAATCCAGCCGCAGGTGTTCGCCGGCCTCTACCCGACGGAAGCAAGCGAATACGACGCGCTGCGCGACGCGCTGGAAAAGCTCAAGCTCAACGACGCCTCGCTGCACTACGAGCCCGAGGTGTCGCAGGCGCTGGGTTTTGGGTTTCGCTGCGGCTTTCTGGGCTTGCTGCACATGGAGATCGTGCAGGAGCGGCTCGAGCGCGAGTTCGACCAGGACCTCATCACCACCGCGCCGAGTGTGGTCTACCAGGTGGTGAAGTCCGACGGCGAAGTCGTCATGGTCGAGAACCCCTCGAAGATGCCCGAGCCGGCGCGGATCGCGGAAATCCGTGAGCCCATCGTCACCGTGCATCTCTACATGCCGCAGGAATACGTGGGGCCGGTGATGACGCTGGCCAACCAGAAACGCGGCGTGCAGATCAACATGGCCTACCACGGCCGCCAGGTGATGCTCACCTACGAAATGCCGCTGGGCGAGATCGTGCTGGACTTCTTCGACAAGCTCAAATCGGTCAGCCGCGGCTACGCCTCGATGGACTATGAGTTCAAGGAGTACCGGGCGTCGGACGTGGTGAAGGTCGACATCCTGCTCAACGGCGAGAAGGTCGATGCGCTCTCGATCATCGTGCACCGCACGCAGGCGCAGTTCCGCGGCCGCGCGGTGGTGGCCA
>NZ_JAEMQB010000031.1:0-9537 GCF_022759015.1 Tibeticola sp.
GATCGTTTTATGCCCCATAATCGGCGTCGCGCTGGCCCGGAAGGGCTGGCGCAGGTTTGCGGTGATTTGGTCAGTTTTGCGTCTCGAAATTCTTCAATGGTTTGTGGATTGCGCTAGCGGACTCCATCGCGTGTTTTGGTGTTATTTAGGAGTCCCTCATGGGCAACAAACTTTACGTCGGCAATCTGCCTTATTCTTTCCGCGACGAAGACATGCAACAGGCTTTCAGCCAGTTCGGTGATGTCGCCAGTGCCAAAGTCATGATGGAGCGCGACACCGGTCGCTCCAAGGGTTTTGGCTTCGTCGAAATGGGCAGCGACGCCGAGGCGCAAGCTGCAATCAAAGGCATGAACGGCCAAAACGTCGGCGGTCGTGACCTCGTGGTCAACGAGGCCCGTCCGATGGAAGCCCGCCCTCCCCGCAGCGGTGGCTACGGTGGCGGCAATGGCGGCGGCTACGGCGGTGGTCGTAGCGGCGGCGGTTACGGCGGCGGCCGTAGCGGCGGTTACTGATCCATGCTGGGAAAGATCCCGGCACGATAGAAAGAGGCCCCCGAAGGGGGCTTTTTTCATGGGCGAGCGAAGCGCGCACACGCTTTCGCCGATTCGTCAGATGGGGTTTTTGCCTCACATCACGGATCGCTGCGCTGACCGGATCCCCGCTCGGGCCCAGAGCCCTCGGGTGGGTGCGGGTTGGCGGTCGCTGGCAGAGCGTCGCAGGCGCACAGCAGAGCACCGCGCCAGAGGTGCGTTTTTTCGGGGCATGCTCCATAATTTGCGAACCCTCGGGCAGATGGCTGGGGGAGGTTGCGGTGTAAGGCTCTTGCGGCGTGTGCTTGGCTCCGGTTGAGCGGGTGCGCTGGCGCTGGTGGGACTCCATCGCTGAGTAAACGTGTCTAGAGGAGTCCTTCGTGGGCAACAAGCTTTATGTCGGCAATTTGCCGTATTCGGTGCGGGATCAGGATCTGGAGCAGGCTTTCTCGCCTTTTGGCCAGGTGAACAGTGCCAAGGTCATGATGGAGCGTGAAACCGGTCGTTCGAAGGGTTTTGGCTTCGTGGAAATGGGGAACGATGCGCAGGCTCAAGCCGCGATCGAAGGGATGAACGGTCAGTCGATGGGCGGCCGGAATGTCGTCGTCAATGAGGCCCGCCCGATGGAGCCTCGGCCGCCGCGCAGCGGTGGGGGGTACGGCGGCGGTCGCCGCGAAGGCGGCTACGGTTCCGGTGGCTCCGAGGGCGGCTTCCGTAGCCCCTATGGGTCGGGGCCGCGGGGGGGTGGCCGACGCAACGACGGTTACGGGAACTGATCAACCCCAGGGGGCGCCGCGAGCGCCCCTTTTGCTTCGCGCCCGGGCGCAAGCCAGGCGTGGTTGCTGGCCCCTTACTACTCTGCGGGCTGATTGCCCTGGCGAGGTTTACGAGGGCGGCCGGCGAAAAGCCGGTCGAAGAGCCCGTTGGGCAGGATTCGGAGGATCTTGGCGACCAGGGCCATTTGCCAGGGGATGACCCGATAGCTGGTCCCTTTTTCGATGGCGCGGGCGGCGCGCACCGCAAAGACCTCGGGTGCCAGCAAAAACGGCATGGAATAAGGATTCTTTTGGGTCAGCGGCGTGTCGATGTAACCCGGCAGGATCGTCACGACCGAGACGCCGGTACCGCGAAGTTCGCCACGCAAACTTTCGCAGTAGGCGATGACGGCTGCTTTACTCGCGCAGTAGGCCCCATGCCCAGGGATTCCTCGTATGCCCGCGACACTGGCAATGCCCACAAGGCGACCGCTGCCGCGTTCGCACATGGCATCGATGAAGGGATGAAAGGTCGCAGCGAGTCCCAAATTGTTCGTCTCGAAGGTGCGCCGGAGCGTTTCCAAGTCTTCGCGAATCCGCGTGTCCATGCCGATGCTGATGCCGGCGCTCGCAATCACCAGATCCGGCGTTCCGAACTCCCGCAGGCATTGTTGGCCGGCCTCGACGATCTCGTTTGGAACCGACACGTCGGCACGGTAGATACGGTAGCGGTCGGTTGACCACCGTTGTTCCCGCAGCCGCTCTTGGAGGACGTCGGTTCGTCGGGCAACCAGTGCCAGACGCCAACCGCAGCGGTAATAGTGCTCCGCAAGCGCGAGGCCGATCCCGCTGGAAGCGCCGGTGATGAAGGCCAGCGGCGTCTCCAAGGGTGGAGGTGAGACGGGGGGATGCGGGGGCGACATGAGCTACCTCGGGGATCGATTCGGCCACAGCTCGCCACGGACCCGGCCGGACAGCGTGAGCGTGCCGGAGGGGCGCTCATAGACCATCGCGTCGGCGCGAAACTGTTGTGGGCCACGCCGAATCAGCACTGCAACGGGACTGCTCCATCGTTCGGGTTGGCTTTCCATGACCAGCGCTTCACTGAAGTATTCCCAGGGCGCAGCGGGTTCGCGCTCGCGCTGGGCGAGCGGGCCGGTCGCGGGTGCCGAGTCCCGCGTCACATGGACGGCACCTTCCATCCGAATCACGCTGCGGTCTTGATTGACTTCGACGTGCCGCGCGCGCGCGGAGGTTCGCAGACCTTCGGGGCTCCAGGTTGCCAATTGGGCTTGATCGACTTCGACGCTGCCCGTGTCGGGATAGTGGCGCAAAGTGTCGCCGATGACCTCACGGACGAGCTCTCCCCCGGGCCCGAAATTGCGCCAACCGAAGCGAACCAAAAAATAGTCGGGTTCGTGCCTTGGCGGTCCCTCCGGCGTAAGCCCGCGTTCGGTGGGCATGCTGCGGACCAGCCAGAAGGTGGCCAGGGCAAAAACCGCCATGATCAGTATGGGTAGGTAAGGGCCGAGCCGCTGCCAGATGAGACCCAGCCAGGCTTTCATGACGAAGCCCCCCCATCGAGCGCATCGAGCAGCGCGGCGTATCGGCCTGTGGCGACCAACAGCAGGTCACAAAATTCTCGCGCGGCTCCAAATCCCCCCGATGCGCGCGTGACGTGATCGGCGCAGGCGAGCGCTTGCGGGTGGGCTTGCGGCGGGGCGGCCGAGACGGTGGCTCTTTGCATCAGGGGCAGATCCGGCCAGTCATCCCCCATGACGGCCGCTTGACTCCAGTCCATTCCCAGGGTGTCGAGCAGGGTTTCGGCGGCGCCGAGCTTGACCTCGGTCCCCAGGGTGAAGTGTTCGACGCCCAGCGCCGCCAGTCGCGCGCGCAGGGCCGCACTGTCACGGCCGGAAATGACGGCGGGCACGATGCCGGCGCGCGCCAGCAGCTTCATCCCGAGCCCGTCGTGGGTATGAAAACGTTTGAGCGTCTCACCTTGATCTGAAAGATAGATGCTTCCGTCCGTGAGGACGCCATCGACATCAAAGATGGCCAGTCGCACCGGCTGCGCTTTGAGCAAGAGCACAGGGTCGAAGTTCAGAACCGGCAGGATCGGCTTCATGGCGGCGTCAGATGACCTTGGCCTGCATCAGGTCGTGGCTGTTGAGCGCGCCGCACAGCTGGCCTGCGCTGTCGACCACCAACACGCTGTTGATCCGGTGTTGTTCCATGAGTGCGGCCGCTTCAGCCGCCAGTGCAGTGTCCGGGATCGTTTTGGGCGAAGCATGCATGACATCGACGGCGCGTAGCGGGCGGAGGTCGACACCGCGCTCGACGAGCCGGCGCAGATCCCCGTCGGTGAAAATCCCAACGACATGGTCTGCGCCATCGACGATGGCTGACGCGCCCAGTCCTTTCGCACTCATCTCGCGCATGAGTTCGACGAACGAGGCCTCCATGGGGACCTTGGGAACCGCCGGTCCCTGACGCATGACATCGCGAACATGGGTGAGGAGGCGCCGACCCAAGGCGCCACCTGGATGAGAGCGCGCGAAGTCCTCCGCACGAAAACCCCGAGCGTCGAGCAAGGCCACCGCCAACGCGTCGCCAAGCGCGAGTTGTGCGGTCGTGCTGGCGGTCGGCGCCAGATTCAGCGGGCAGGCTTCGCGGTCGACACTGCTGTCGAGGCAGACCGTTGCATGGCGCGCGAGGCTCGAGCCCAGATTCCCGGTCATCGCGATGATCGGGACGCCCAACCTCTTGAGGATGGGAAGGATGGCGGTGAGTTCCTCACTTTCGCCGCTGTTGGAGATCGCCAGAACCACGTCGACGGGTTTGACCATGCCGAGGTCGCCGTGGCTGGCTTCGGCCGGGTGGACGAAGAACGCCGGCGTTCCCGTCGACGAAAGCGTGGCCGCGATCTTGCGTCCGACATGGCCGCTCTTGCCCATGCCCATGACGACGACCCGCCCGCGCACATGGAGCATGAGTTCGACGGCCTGGACGAAGCGTTCATCGATGCGCGAACGCAGGTTCAGCAAAGCCGAGGCTTCAATTTCCAGCGTCTCGCGGCCGAGGCGCAAGGCCTGATGGGAATCCAAGGTCATCGGGGCATTTTATCGACCGGCGGTCATGGACGAGGCTTGATAGGATCGGCTGATGACCACCCTGGAACTGATCCTGGTTTATCTCTGCGCCGCCGTGTTCGGGGTGGTGGTCTTTCGCAGCTTGCGGCTGCCCCCGATGCTCGGCTACCTCGTGGTTGGCGTCGTGATCGGGCCCCACGCGCTGGCGCTCGCCCAGAGCACTTCGGCGATTGCGAGCCTCGCCGAGTTCGGGGTGGTGTTTCTGATGTTCGTCATCGGCCTGGAATTCAGTCTGCCCAAATTACGCGCGATGGGGCGTCATGTCTTTGGCCTCGGCTTGGCACAGGTGGTGGTCACGATGGCGGTCGCAACCTTGGGCTTGCATCTGGTGGGGCGCTGGGCGCCCGGCTGGTGGGCGCTCGACTGGCGCAGCGGTTTGACTCTGTCGGGCGCGCTGGCCATGAGCAGCACGGCGATCGTTGGCAAGTTGATGGCTGAGCGGCTGGAATTGGACTCGGAGCATGGAAAACGGGTGCTCGGGGTGTTGTTGTTCCAGGACCTTGCCGTCGTTCCCTTGCTCGTGCTCGTGCCGGCGCTCGGGTCGAAGGAAGAGCACCTGATGCAGGCATTGGGCCTGGCCATGCTCAAAGCCGCCGGCTTGGTGGTTTTGCTGCTCTGGGGCGGGCAGCGGATCATGCGCTGGTGGCTCACGCTGGTGGCGCGGCGCAAAAGCGAAGAATTGTTCGTGCTCAACCTGCTGCTCATCACGCTCGGGATGGCATGGTTGACCGAGCACTTCGGCCTGAGCCTGGCGCTCGGCGCCTTTATCGCCGGGATGCTGATTTCCGAAACCGAGTTCAAGGCTCAGGTCGAAAGCGACATCCGGCCGTTCCATGATGTGCTCATGGGCCTGTTCTTCATCAGCATCGGCATGATGCTCGACTGGCATCTCGTGGTCCAGCGCTGGGGCTTGGTCTTGTTGTTGGTGACCGTCCCTGTCGCGTTCAAGATCGTTCTCATCACGGGCCTGGCCAAGGTCTTGGGTGCCTCCACGGGCGTGGCGGTTCGCACCGGGCTTTACCTCGCGCAGGCGGGCGAATTCGGCTTCGTGCTTCTGTCTTTAGGGAGCGATGTGGGCCTGATACCGGCGTCGCTGCTCAATCCCATCTTGGCGGGCATGGTTCTGTCCATGCTCATGACGCCGTTCATCATCGCCTACAGCGATGCGCTGGTGCTGCGATTCGTCTCCAGTGAATGGATGCAGAGCGCCCTGCAGATGACGGCGATCGCACGGCGCTCCATCAACGTACAAAAGCACGTGATCATCTGCGGCTTCGGGCGTTGCGGCCAGAACCTGGCGCGGATGCTCGAGCCTGAGGGCATCGACTTCATCGCACTCGATCTCGACCCTGACCGGGTACGGCAAGCGGCGGCCGCGGGCGATGCGGTGGTTTTTGGCGACGCCAGCCGGCCACAGGCTTTGATCGCGGCGGGGCTGTCGCGCGCGAGCGCGGTCGTCGTGACTTACCTGGATCTGCCCGGCGCGCTCAAGGTCATTGCGCTCGTTCGTGCGCATGCCCCGCATGTGCCGGTGATCGTGCGGACTCAGGACGATCGTGAACTCGAGCGCTTGTATGCGGCCGGTGCCACGGAGGTGGTGCCCGAGGCGATCGAAGGTTCGTTGATGCTGGCCAGCCACGCCTTGGCCCTGGTGGGTGTGCCGATGCGTCGCGTGATTCGCATCGTCCAGGAGCAACGTGACCGCCGCTACAGTCTGCTGCGCGGCTACTTTCATGGCACCGATGACAGCGGGGCGGAGGACTTGGCGGCGGAGCGGCTTGAGACGGTCGTGCTTCCGCCGGCTGCCGCAGCAATCGGCAAAACTCTGGGCGAACTGGCTCTCGAGGAACTCGGGGTTCGGCTCGTGAGCTGGAGACGCTCAGGGGGACGAGCCGAGCGTCCAGACAGCGAGGAGCGTCTGGTCGCTGGCGACGTCCTGGTGCTGGGCGGTCGGGCCGACGCGCTGCTGCGCGCCGAGGAGCGGCTGCTGCGAGGCTGAAACGCTGTGCCGCCATCCATCGAACGATGACCAATGTAGAAAGACGGAAACCATCATGCTCGATCTGAACGTCAACCAGTATCTACGCGAACGCATACGGACGGTCCCGGACTGGCCGACGCCGGGCGTGCAGTTCCGGGATATCACGCCGTTGTTGCAGGAGCCCAAGACCTTTCGCGTGCTGATCGACGCTTTTGTTCATCGCTACATGGACCGGGACCTTCGGCCCGATGTCATCGCGGGCCTCGACGCGCGAGGCTTCATCATCGGAGCGGTGCTCGCGTTTGAACTCGGGGTGGGTTTCGTGCCCATCCGAAAAAAAGGCAAGCTGCCTTTCACGACGGTTGCGGAAACCTACGAACTGGAATATGGCAGCGCGACCGTCGAACTCCACACCGATGCGGTGCAGCCGGGCGATCGCGTGTTGCTCGTGGATGACCTCATTGCCACCGGCGGCACCATGATGGCTGGGCGTCGCTTGCTCGAGCGCCTCGGCGCCCATGTGTCGGAGGGCGCGGCGATCGTGGATTTGCCCGAGTTGGGCGGATCGCAGCGCTTGCGCGAGTCGGGCCTGCCGCTCTTCACGCTGGTCGACTTCTCAGGTCACTGAATTCCAAGGCTACGCTGAACCAGCAGCCGCGGCGGCGGGCGTGCGACGGTTGGCGTGCGCGCTGTCGGGTGCTGGGGCGGGGCAGTACAGCTTGACGCTGGCTTGCCGGCCCTTGAGTTGCGCCGGTCCGAGGAAGAGCCATTCGATGTCCGGCGTCTGGTTCCGGGTGGATTCACTGGCGATGATGTCGACGCCGTAGCTGCGCGTCAGCGCCTCGAGCCGCGCCGCGATATTCACGGCATCCCCAATGACCGTGTAGCTGCGGCGAAACGGCGAACCCATGTCACCCACGCACATCGGCCCGGTGTTGATGCCGATGCCGATCGCAATCGGGGGCTCGGCGTGCGCCGCCCGCTCGGCGTTGAGTTGCCGAATCTCGTCAACCATATCGCGTGCGGCGGCAACCGCGTGGGCGGCATGATGGGGGTCGTCGAGGGGGGCGCCCCAAAACGCCATGACCGCATCCCCGATGTATTTGTCGACCGTGCCCTGATGCCGCTGGATCGCCGCCGTGAGGCGGTCGAACACGCGGTTGAGCAGGGCCTGGACCGCCTCGGGCGGGAGGGTCTCGGCCAGGCTCGTGAAGCCGCGAAGATCGCAGAAGAGCACGGTCATTTCCCGCGTCTCGGCCACCATGTCGTCGCGGGCCCCGTCGCGCGCCATTTCAGCGACGCGCTCCTTGGGCACATAGGTTCCAAACAGCCGGGTGAGCCGTTGCAGCGCGACGCGCTCGCGGAAGTATCCATGCCCGACCATGGCCAAAAAGAGGGCCAGTGCCAAGGTGGCGGCGCTGGCCACGGGAGACAGCCAATGCCCCTGGAAAAAGAGCGCCAGGTCGAGTGCGGCAAGACCGCCCAGCACCCCGGTGGTCAGCAGCACGGAGCCGAGGAGACTTTGGCCTGGCAGCAAAAGGGTGAGCAGCAGACCGACGGTGGAAACGAGGAGCCACTCGAGGCCGCTGGCCCAGTCGGGGCGCGTCAAGGCGCGGCCATCGAGAAAGGCGCTGAGCATGTGGGCATGGATTTCCACACCGGGCACGACCGGACCCACGGGCGTTGCGCGCATGTCCATGAGGCCCGGCGCCGTCGATCCGACCAGCGCAATTTTGCCGGAGAGCTGCGCCGCGGGAACGCGGCTGGCCAACAACGCTGCGGCGGAAACCGATGCGAATGGACGGCTCTCTGGGGCTGCTGCGATGCGAAACGGAACATAGGCGGTGCCGTCGCGCTGCAGCGGAATGCGGCGGGCGCGATGGCCGGGGCTGCCGGGCGGCTCCAGCAACAGGAAGTGGTTGGGAGCGGTCTGCCCATCGGTTTCTCCCCCCACCCGAACGGCAGGCTGGCCTAGCGTCTGGCGGAAGACGGCGAGCGCCAGCGATTCATAGGCTTGCCCTTTGTGTTCGGCCAGCACTGGCAGCCGGCGTACCCGTCCATCGGGGTCGGCGATGGCGTTGAAGAAGCCTGCGGCGCTGGCAGCCTGGGCCAGTTCGGGTTGATTGGCGCCGAAGCCGTCCCATGGTAAGAGGCTCAGGCCGCTGGCCGCCAAGCGGGCCGCATCGAGGACCGGCTCGGGCAACTGGCCGCTGCGGTGCGCCCGCCGGTCGCTGGTGAAGTAATAGCCGAGCACCGAGCGCCCTCGCTTGAGCGCATGGGCGAAGACGGCGTCGTCCTGCGCTTGGGGTTCGGCAAACACCATGTCGAAGCCCAGAGCCGAAACCCGCTGGCGCTCGAAGAGTTCCTGGACCAGGGCGGCGAGCTGGGCGCGGCTCCACGGCCAGCGCCCGACCGCTGCGAGGCTGGCTTCGTCGATGTCGACGATGACAATGCGGGGGTCGGGCTCGGCGGGTGCGGCGAGCCGAATGTGCGCGTCGACGAGGGCCCGATCCAGGGCGTCGAGCCCCGGCAGCGTCCAGTAGCCGAGGATGTGCAGCCAGGCGAGCGCCGTGAGCGCAAGGCCGAGCAGCCGTGGCGTCAGAGGGGACGGCCCGGCTCGGCGCCGGGGTTTCAGTGGGGGGCGCTCGACCACGAACTCATGGCGCGACGAATTGCATTTGAATGCCGGCGAGTTCGAGCAGGTCGCCGTCGTGCAGGTTGACGGGCTCCTTGCCGATCGGCGTACCGTTGACGGTCGGGGGCTGGGTTCCATCGACGTGGCTGAGCATGAACCCTTGGGCGCGGCGCGTGATGGCTGCCACCGCCACTCCGGGTTTGCCGATGGTGGTCACGACCTTGACCAGTGGGACCTCGCGGCCGGCGGCAGCACCGTTGAGCAGCCGTACCACGGCGCCCGCGGGCGCGGCTGGAGCCGATGCTGGAGCGCTGGCGGCGGATGGTACCGTCGCCGCCCCCACGGGCGCGACGTGGGGGGCTTGGCTGGCCGGAGCTGCCGCGGCGACCCCGACGGGGTCTGCCTGGAAACGGATCTTGTACTTCCCGACTTCAATGATGTCGTTGTTTTGCAGAAGCTGGTGCTTGATCGCCTTGCCGTTGAC
>NZ_JAEMQB010000022.1:0-10958 GCF_022759015.1 Tibeticola sp.
CGGCGTTTTGCCGCCGCGCAGGATGACGTGGCAGTCCGGGTTGCCGCGGGTTTCGAAAATCGCTGCCTGGCCCATCTTCGTCATGCCCATGAAGGCGTGGCTGGCCTGCGCGGCGACGAGGGCGTCCACCGCGACCTTCACGCCACCGTCGGTGCCGTTCTTGAAGCCCACCGGGCAGGACAGGCCGCTGGCGAGCTGGCGGTGGCTCTGGCTTTCGGTGGTGCGCGCGCCGATGGCGCCCCAGCTCACCAGGTCGCTGATGAACTGCGGCGAGAGCAGGTCCAAAAACTCCGTGCCCACCGGCAGGCCGAGCGCCAGGATGTCGAGCAGCAGCGCACGCGCGCGCTCCAGTCCCTCGTTGATGGCGAAGCTGCCGTCGAGATGCGGGTCGTTGATGTAGCCCTTCCAGCCCACGGTGGTGCGCGGCTTTTCAAAATACACGCGCATCACGATGATCAACTCCTGCGCGAGCGCATCGGCCTCGGCCTTGAGCCTTTGGGCGTATTCCAGTGCCTGGTCGTGGTCGTGAATCGAGCACGGCCCGACCACCACCACCAGCCGGTCATCGGCCCCATGCAACACGCGCGAAATCGCCGCGCGGCTGTGCTCCACCAAGCGAACGGCCGCGCCGGGCGCGGGCAGCCATTCCTGTAGCAGCGCAGGCGTGATGAGCGGACGCACGGAGCGGATGCGCACGTCGTCGGTGCGCGTGTGGTCTTGCGTGTTGAGGGGGCTGGCGACGGGGTGGACGTGAGGGCTCATCCAGGGATTATGGCAACGCCGAATACGTCCCTGGCGTTTGGGCCGAGCGTCGGCGGGTGCGCGTACCGGCGCGGGCGGTCGGGGCGGCATCGGGCAGCAAGGCGCGCAGGACGGCTTCGATTTCCTCGAGGCTCAGCACCCGCGGCACGGGGTAGTTGAAATCGGCCTCATGCGCGGCGGCGCGCGCGAGCGCGGGGATGTCTTCGGCGCGCAGCGCGGCGAGCGTGCGTGGAATGCCCAAGCGCTCGTTCATCGCTTCCACGGCTTTGATGAAAGCCAGGGCGCGGTCTTCGAGCTTGGTTTTGCGCCCGGCCCGTCCGACCCGCTCGGCGAGCACGGCGAGCTTCGGCGCGGCTTGCGGCAGCAGCGCGCGCAGCACATGCGGCAGCACGATGGCGTTGGCCAAGCCGTGGGGCGTGTGGTAGAGGCCGCCAAGCTGGTGCGCGATCGCATGCACGTAGCCGACGTTGGCGCGCGTGAACGCCATGCCGGCGTAGGTCGCGGCCAGCGCCATTTTCTCGCGCGCTTCGAGGTCGTCGCCTCGGTCATAGGCGCGCGGCAAGTACTCGAAGACCATGCTGGTGGCGGAGAGCGCGAGGCGGTCGGTGGTCGGCGTGCCCCACAGTCCGATGAAGGCCTCGACCGCGTGGGTCAAGGCGTCCATGCCGGTTGCTGCGGTGATTTCCGGCGGCAGCCCGACCATCAATTTCGGGTCGAGCGCCGCCATCCGCGGCACGATGCGGGTGTCGGCGACCACGTACTTGCGGTGCTGCTCGGGGTCGGAGATCACGGCTGCGACCGTCACCTCCGAGCCGGTGCCGGCCGTGGTCGGCACGGCATAGAGTGGCGCGGGGCCGCGCGGGCCGCGGAAGTAACCCACCAGGTCGCGCGGATGGCGCCCGTTGGCCGCAGCGAGGCCGATGACCTTGGCCGCATCCATGACCGAGCCGCCGCCGAAGGCGACGATGGCGTCGCAGTGCTCGGCCTCGAAGCGCGCAATGCCCTCCTCGATGACGGGGATGGGCGCATCGGGCAAGACCTGATCGAAAACCGCCACCTTCGAGCCGCGTGCTTCGAGCGCCTCGATCATCGGCCGCGCGAGGCCGAGTTTCGTCACCACCGCATCGGTGACGAACAGGATCTTGCGGTGACCGAAGTCGCCGATGGCTTCGGCCAAGCGCAGGCTCGAGTCCGGCCCCACGAGCAAAGAAGGTTGAGGGATTGGCAGCAGCCGGGTCACGAAGCCCGCGGCCCGCTTGGCGGTCATGAGGCCCAGGGTGCGGGCAGTCTGGACGATGGATACGGTCGACGAAGACATGGGTAACTCCTCGAAACGGATGCGGAAAAACCGTGGGAAACTGGTGGCATCATGCGCGGGGAACCGGGGGCTGTGTAGGCGCAGCACTCCACAGGACAAGAGCAAACAAGAGCAAAAGCCCGCAAGGAGACCGACGATGAGCACAAAAACCGTGATCGGGATCAGCCTGGGGTCCTCGGCCCAGGATTTTTCCTTTGAAACCCGCTTTCTCGGCGTTCCGCTCCAGGTGCGGCGTCTGGGCACCGACGGCTCGCTCACGCGGGCGGGCAAGTTGTTGCGGCAGTGGGACAAGAAGGCTGCGGCGATCGGGCTTGGGGTCGTGCGCGATGCCGCGCCCAAGCGCACCACCGCAACCATCGAGCGCGACCGTGCGGCGATGCGCGCGCAGGTGCGGCACGCGCCGGTGACGACCGGCGAACCTCTCGGCACGCTGTTCATGGAGTGGGCCGTGCGCCACACGCAGCAGACGCTGGGCAACTACTTCAACAACGCGCGCGTGCTCGTGCTCTCCGGGCAGGAGCATCTGAAGGTGGCGGCGACGCTGGCCGAATACACACCGAATCTGCAGTTTGCCGACGCGTTGCTGCAGCTGGGCGTGCCCAAGATGCTGACCTCGCTCGATGGGCTACAGCGCTATCTCGCCGGCGCGCATTACGTGACCGACTGGACGCCGCCCGACCTTCTGGCCTCCGGCCCTCTCAAAGACTGGACGCGCTTTGTCTTGCGCCGCGCTCTGGCCAAGGCCCATGTGGTCGTCGCGCCCGTGCATAGTCTCGACGAATTCGGCCTCGAGGAACTCGGCGGCAAGACGATCGTGACCGCCGGCGTGAGTGAGGCGCGGCTCGAAGCCCTGCGCGACAAAGGCGTGCATCTCGTCGTCGACGCGGCGCCCGAGGTGGCGGGCCATGCGGTCGGTCCCGCGCTGCTCGAGGCGATGATGCTCGCCGCCACCGGGCGCGAGCCCGAATCGCTCGGCCCCGACGAGGTGCTCGAAGCGATCGAGCGCGAGCAACTCGCGCCGCGCCTGCTCTACCCCAATGGATTCAAGCGCGTCAACCGCTTTGCCTTCGTGATCCACCCGCTGTCGCAGGAGTACTTCAAAAAGGTCAAGCCGATCGAGGTGCTCTCGCGCGTGGCGCCGCCGGTGGCCATGGACACGCTCGAGAAGATCATGGCGTATGCGCCGCCGTTCGTGTATTCGCGCGTCACGGGCATCCGCTCACCCACGGGTGTCGAGGCCGAAGGCTGGCTGATTTCGGTGGGCGGCACACCGAAGGAGATCATGTCCCACCCGCCCGAGTTCACCTACCGCCGTCTGCTCGACGCGGCTGAACTCGCGCGGCGCCTGGGCGCGCAGATCATGGGCCTGGGGGCCTTTACCAAGGTGGTCGGCGATGCGGGCGTGACCGTCGCGCGTCGCGCGCCCTTGCCCATCACCACCGGCAATTCCTACAGCGCCTCGGGCGCACTGTGGGCCGCGCACGACGCGTTGCTGCGGCTGAACCTGCTGCCCAAGCCCCGCGGCAAGGGCCGGGTGGATTTCAAGGCCATGGTCGTCGGCGCCACCGGCTCCATCGGTTCGGTCTGCGCGCGCCTGCTGGCCAAGGTGGCGCGGGAGGTGGTGCTGGTCGCGCCCGAGCCGGCCAAGCTGCTTGCCCTCAAGGAATCCATCCTCAGAGAAACGCCCGACGCGAAGCTGCGCGTGTCGGCGCAGGCCGAGCGCCTGGCCGGCGACATGGACATGATCGTCACCGCCACCTCGGGCGCGGGCAAGAAGGTGCTCGACATCATGAAGGTCAAGCCCGGCTGCGTCATCACCGACGTGGCGCGGCCGCTGGACCTGCCGCCCGAGGAGGTCGCCAAGCGGCCCGACGTGCTGGTGATCGAGTCTGGCGAGATCGAGCTGCCCGGCGACGTGCAGATGAAGAACATCGGCTTGCCGAAAAACGTCGCCTACGCCTGCGTGGCCGAAACCGTGGTGCTGTGCCTCGAAGGCCGCTTCGAGCCCTTTACCGTCGGCCGCAACATCGAGTGGGAAAAGGTGCGCGAGATCTACAAACTCGGTCTCAAGCACGGCATGAAGCTCGCGGCCATCTCCGGTGTCAACGGCCCGTTCAGCGACGAAGACATCGAGCGCGTGCGCGAGCTCGCCCTCATGCGCCGTGCCGAGCAGGCCGCAGCGCGCGCGCGCCGTTCTGCGCGTCCGACTGCGCGCAAGGCTGCGCCGCGCACCAGCACCGCGCCGGCCCCGGCCGAGCGCCCTGCCGCAGTCCGCTCGGCCGTCAAAAAAACTCCGAAAACGACAACCTGAACACCCATGGCCAGCCCCAGCGATACCGTCAGCATGGCGGTTTTTTGTGATTTCGAGAACGTCGCCCTCGGTGTGCGCGATGCCAAGTACGACCAATTCGACATCAAGCGCGTGCTCGAACGGCTGCTGCTCAAAGGCAGCATCGTCGTCAAGAAAGCCTATTGCGACTGGGACCGCTACAAGACCTTCAAAGCCACCATGCACGAGGCGAATTTCGAGCTGATCGAAATTCCGCATGTGCGCCAGTCGGGCAAGAACTCGGCCGACATCCGGCTCGTCGTCGATGCGCTCGACCTCTGCTACACCAAAGGCCATGTCGACACCTTCGTCATCATCAGCGGCGACTCGGATTTTTCGCCGCTGGTCTCCAAGCTGCGCGAGAACGCCAAACGCGTCATCGGCGTGGGCGTCAAGCAATCGACCTCCGACCTGCTGATTGCCAACTGCGACGAATTCATCTTCTACGACGACCTCGTGCGCGAAGACCAACGCCGCGCCGCCCGCCGTGCACCGCCCGCGACCGAGGCGAGCGGTGCCGCACCGCGAAGCCCCAAGGAAGATCTCGAACGGCGGCGGCAGCAGGCGCTGGAACTGGTCGCCGAGACCTTCGACGCGCTCATGGCCGAACGCGGCGACAGCGGCAAGATCTGGGCTTCGGTGCTGAAGGAAGCGATCAAGCGCCGCCGGCCCGACTTCAGCGAAAGCTATTACGGTTTTCGCACCTTCGGCAACCTGCTCGAAGAAGCGCAGGCACGCGGCCTGCTCGAATTCGGCCGCGATGAAAAATCCGGCGCCTACGTGTACCGCAGCGGCGCCGCCAAGCCCGCGGCGGCGGCGGCCGCGACCGTGCCGGCCGAGCCTGCGGCTGTGCCCGCACCCGCGCCCGCGCCTGCACCGAGCCCGTCCGCGCCGGCCGAGGCCAAGCGCGGCACCGCGCGCCGGCGGCGCAGCCCGACCGAGAGCGCGGCCGAGTCCGGCCAGCCCGCTGCCGCGTCTGCGGCCGCTGCGCCCCGCCGTCGTCGCAGCCCCCGGCCCACCGCCGCCACGCCCACGGTCGCGCCCGTGCCCAAGGGCGAAGCCGACTGAAAGCCAGCCCCTATGAGCACACCTCCGCCGGCATCCGCGACGCCCGTGGCTTCCGGCACGGCGATTCCGTCGTGCTCGGCGGCCGAATTGGCCGCGCACATGGCGCAGCAGGAGTTGCCCTCGTTCGGACTCGTCTTGCAGGAGCTGTTGCGCGTCACCAGCAGCCGCACGGCTTCGGGTCACCAGGTCGCTGAAACCATCCTGCACGACCCCGGCCTCACCGCGCGCGTGGTGCGTGCAGCCAATGCGGCTTACCTCGGCTTGTCCAAGGTGTCGACCGTCAGCCGGGCGGTCGCGGTGCTCGGCATCAACGGCATCCGGACGCTGGCCGTGTCGGCCTTGGTGTTCGAAACGCTCGGCGACGGCCCCGCGCGCCATCGCCCACGGCTGCAGCGCGCGCTGGCCCGCGCCCTGCACATCGCCGTTCAGGCGCGCGACATCGAGTACCGCATGAGCCACGACCGCGAGCGCGCCGAGCAGCGCGCCACCGAGGCCATGCTCGCCGCCGTTGGCGAACTCGCCTTTTGGTCGTTCGGCGGCCTGTGTGCCGAGCGCCTCGAGCAGGCGCTGGCGCGCGGCCTGCCCGCCGAAAGAGCCGAGGTCGAAGTCCTGGGCACCAGCCTGCGCCGTTTGGGCGACTTTTTGCTCGACGAATGGGGCTTGAGCCACTTCACGACGCCCAGCCATCCGGTCGAACTCGCCCAGCAGATCGAGGCTGCGGTGCAGGCTGGTTGGGACAGCGCCGCGGCCCGGCGTGCGGTGGCCGCGGTGGCAGCGGAATTCGATGCCAACGAGGAGGACACGCGCCGCTGCCTCGAACACAACGCCGAAGAGGGCCGCGCGCTGGCCGTCGCGATGGGTACGCCCGAGGTCGCCCAACTCATCCCCATCGCGCCGCCCGAGCCTGCCCGGCCCGAGCCCCCTGAGGCCGAGGTCGCTGCGCCGCCCGAGCCCACGGCCATCGTCTGGCGGGACGTCACACGCGTGCTCACCGAGATGACCACGCTCGCCAGCCAGCGCCAAGACTTGCCGCTGCTGTTCGATGCCTGCCTCGAAGGCTTGCACCGGGCCGCCGGCTTCGACCGCACCGTGCTGTGTCTCTACACCCCGCAACGCGACCGGCTGCAGGCGCGCATGGCCGTGGGCCGGTCGCTCGGTGACTGGCGCACGCAATGGCAGATGGCGGCCGGCCCCGCGGTCATGGCCCTGCTGCAGCCCGGTGCCATCCATCACTTCGACGATGCGCGCCCGCCGCCCGTGGCCGTGCGAAGTTGCAGCCAGTCGGCCGACGGCCTGCTTGCCGCCTTGACCGTCGACGGCAAGGTCATCGGTTTCATCTACGCCGACAACCAGCCGTCGCGGCGCCGCCTCGACGAAGAAATGGCCGAAGCCTTCCGGTCCTTCGCGCTGCAGGCCGACGTGGTGATCCGCGCGCTGCCCAAGAGCGCGTCGGGCTGATGGGTTGTGAGAATTCAAAAACAATAGCGCTCGAAGTGCATTCCATGCCGGCAAACCCGCAAAATGAGGCTGAATTGGCGGCACCGATAGGCGTTCCCGCCTCGGCCGAGGCGCCCCCATCGCCCGCAGCCTCCGCCTGCCCCTTTTGCGCCGTCGCCCCCGAGCGCATCGTGCGGGCGCGCCCGCACGCGCTGCTGCTGTGGGACGCGCACCCGCTGCATCCCGGCCACGCCCTCGCCGTGCCGCGGCGGCACATCGCATCCTGGTTCGACGCCACCGAGGCCGAACGCGCCGATCTGATCGCGCTCATCGACGAAGCCCGCGCCCTCGTGCTCGCGCAACACGGCGCGGACGGCTTCAACCTCGGCATCAACGACGGCCCCGCCGCCGGTCAGACCGTGCCGCACCTGCATATGCACCTCATCCCGCGCCACCACGGCGACGTGCCCGACCCCCGCGGCGGCCTGCGCTGGGTGCTGCCCGAGCGCGCGGTGTATTGGCGCGGGCCGTGAACCGCGAGCCCTATGGCCAGAACAAAGCCTTTCGATCCCGACCGACCATGCCCGAAACCACCTTCCGCATCCCTGCCCTGCAAACCCAGGCCGACGCCGATGCCGTGATGTTCGAACTGCAAGACCTGCCCTGCGTCACGCAAGCCGAAGTCGATCTCGTCACCCAAACAGCCTGGGTCCAGCACACCGCGATGATCGCCCCCGAAGACATCCTCGCCGCGCTGGCGGAGGCGGGGTATGAGGCATGGGTGGCGTAAGGGGGCCTCGATGACTCATACAAGCTTGCCGAGGGACGGCGCGGAGCTTGCGTTTCTGCGCTGGTTGTTCAGCGTTGCCCTGACTGAAGCGCGAGGTAGCTTATCTCGGGCGCTCACACATCAATATTCGCCGCCCTCAGCGCATTCGTCTCGATGAAATCGCGTCGGGGCTCGACTTCGTCGCCCATGAGCATGGTGAAGACGCGGTCGGCTTCGATGGCGTCGTCGATTTGCACGCGCAGCAGGCGGCGCACGGCGGGGTCCATGGTGGTTTCCCACAGCTGCTCGGGGTTCATTTCGCCCAGGCCTTTGTAGCGCTGGCGGCTGGTGGCGGCTTCGGCTTGCGCGATCAGCCAGCGCATGGCGCTGCGGAAGTCGTTCACGCGCTCTTCCTTGCGGCGCTCACCCTCGCCGCGCACCACGCGTGCGCCCTCGCCAAGCAGGCCGCGGAAGGTGTCGGCGGCGTCGGCCAGCGCGGCGTAGTCGGCGCCGTGTACGAAGTCTTGGGTGATGACGCTGCTCTTGACGTTGCCGTGGTGGCGGCGGCTGATGCGCAGGATGGGTTTGTCGCTGCGCACGTCGAATTCAGCGGCCACTTCGGCCGGTGCGCCGGTGGTGGCGAGCTGGCGCAGCGCGGTCTGCAGGGCTTGCGCGCTGGCTTGCGCGTCGTCGAGCGTGTCGAGGTTGAGGCGCACGCCGTCGGCGATGGCGCGCAGCGCCTCGGCGTCCATGAACGCGGACAGACGGGCGATCACGCCCTCGGCGGCTTGGTGTTTGCGCGCGAGCGCTTCGAGCGCCTCGCCCGTGATTTCGGCACCTTCGGGCACGCGGCCGTCGGGTTCGCTGCGGGTGATGAGCCGTGCCTGGTGCAGCGCGACACGCAGCAAGAAGCGGTCGAGGTCGGCCTGGCCTTGCAGGTAGAGCTCTTCTTTGCCCGCCTTGACCTTGTAGAGCGGCGGCTGCGCAATGTAGATGTGGCCGCGCTCGACGAGCTCGGGCATCTGCCGGTAGAAAAAGGTCAGCAGCAGCGTGCGGATGTGGGCGCCGTCCACGTCCGCATCGGTCATGATGATGATGCGGTGGTAGCGCAGCTTGGCGACGTCGAAGTCATCCTTGCCCTCACCGCCCGAGCCCTCGCCCCCGGCCTTGCCGATGCCCGTGCCGAGCGCGGTGATGAGCGTGAGGATTTCGTTGCTGGTGAGCAGCTTCTCGTAGCGCGCTTTTTCGACGTTGAGGATCTTGCCGCGCAGCGGCAGGATGGCCTGGAACTTGCGGTCGCGGCCCTGCTTGGCGCTGCCGCCGGCGGAGTCGCCCTCGACGATGTAGATCTCGCACAGCGCCGGGTCTTTCTCCTGGCAGTCGGCGAGCTTGCCCGGCAGGCCCATGCCGTCGAGCACGCCCTTGCGGCGCGTCATGTCGCGGGCCTTGCGCGCGGCTTCGCGGGCGCGGGCGGCTTCGATGATCTTGCCGCAGATGATCTTGGCGTCGCTCGGGTTCTCTTGCAGGTAGTCGGTGAGCAGCCGCGAGACGATGTCTTCGACCGGGCCGCGGACTTCGCTCGAGACGAGCTTGTCCTTGGTCTGGCTGCTGAATTTCGGCTCGGGCACCTTGACCGAGAGCACGCAGCACAGGCCTTCGCGCATGTCGTCGCCGGTGACTTCGACCTTGGCTTTCTTGGCCAGCTCGTTTTCTTCGATGTATTTGTTGATGACCCGCGTCATCGCCGCGCGCAGACCCGTGAGGTGGGTGCCGCCGTCGCGCTGCGGGATGTTGTTGGTGAAGCAGAGCACTTGCTCGTTGTAGCCGCTGTTCCACTGCATGGCGACTTCCACGCCGATGTTGGTGCCCTGGTCGCTTTGGCGGTCACCGATGGCGTGGAAGATGTGCGGGTGCAGAACCTGCTTACCCTTGTTGATGAACTCGACGAAGCCCTTGACGCCGCCCGCGCCTGAAAAATCATCTTCCTTGCCGCTGCGCTCGTCTTTGAGGCGGATGCGCACGCCGTTGTTCAGGAACGAAAGCTCGCGCAGCCGTTTGGCCAGGATTTCGTAGTGGAACTCGTTGTTTTCCTTGAAGATTTCGGTGTCTGGCAGGAAATGCACCTCGGTGCCGCGCTTTTCCGTCGGGCCGACGACCCGCATCGGCGAAACCTCGACACCGTCGATGACCTCGATGAGGCGGTTGACGACCGCGCCCCGGCTGAACTCGAGTTGGTGCACCTTGCCCTCGCGGCGCACGGTCAGGCGCAGCCACTTCGAGAGCGCATTGACGCAGGAGACGCCCACCCCATGCAGGCCACCCGAAACCTTGTAGCTGTTCTGGTTGAACTTGCCGCCCGCATGCAGCTCGGTGAGCGCGATCTCGGCGGCCGAGCGCTTGGGCTCATGCTTGTCGTCCCACTTGATGCCGGTCGGGATGCCGCGGCCGTTGTCGACCACGCTGATCGAGTTGTCGGTGTGGATGGTGACGACGATGTCGTCGCAATGGCCGGCGAGCGCCTCGTCGATCGAGTTGTCCACCACCTCGAACACCAGGTGATGCAGGCCCGTGCCGTCGGAGGTGTCGCCGATGTACATGCCCGGGCGCTTGCGCACGGCCTCGAGCCCTTCGAGGATCTGGATGGCGCTTTCGCCATAGCCTTCGCTCGCGCCGGCCTGATGGGCGTCGATGGTCGGCTGGAAGTTGGAACTGTCCTGCGTCGCGGGCCCAGTGTGCACGTCGTCCTGGGGCTGGCGGGGGTCGGTCATATCGGTTTTCTCGGTCGTTTGAATGGCCAAAACCCGCCAACGCCGGCGGGTTTTGCTCACTTGTTGCTATCTTTTTTGCTGCATCTCAGATGCGCATGGGCATCACCACGTATTTGAAATCGGGGTGGTCGGGAAGGGTGATCAGCGCCGAGCTGTTGCCGTCCTGCAGCTCGAAACGCACCAGCTCCTGGTTCATGTTTTGCAGCACGTCGATGAGGTAGGTGACGTTGAAGCCGATCTCGATCGCCTCGCCGCCGTAGTCGATGTCGAGCTCGTCCACGGCCTCTTCCTGCTCGGCATTGGTTGCGGCCACGCGCAGCACGCCCGGCTCGATGTTGAGCCGCACCCCCTTGAACTTGTCGCTGGTGAGGATGGCCGCGCGCTGCAGGCTGGCGAGCAGCGCGGTGCGGCCGATCGTGAAGCCATTGCGATGGTTGCGCGGTATCACGCGGTTGTAGTCCGGGAACTTGCCCTCGACGAGTTTGCTGACGAATTCGAGCGCGCCGA